>DASYCD010000312.1:0-31687 GCA_036500405.1 Bryobacteraceae bacterium | reverse complement strand
ATCGACGGTGGTGGCGATCCACAAGACGCAGAATGAGCGGCTGACGGCGAGGATTGAATTCTTTTTTGCGCCCGGCGCCCTCGACGGGTTGCCGGCGATTTACTACGGTGGCGTGCGGATGAAGCCGGAGAGCGTGGGGGCGCTGCAGAAGGCGATTTACGACAAGTACCCGACGATCACCGTGATCAACATGGCCGATGTACTGGAGATCATTCAGTCGGTGGTGGACCAGATTTCGATGGTGGTGCGGTTTATCTCCGGATTTTCGATGCTGGCTGGCGCGGTGATTCTGGCGTCGAGCGTGGCCGGAACGCGGTTCCGGCGGCTTCGGGAGGTCGTGATTCTGAAGACGCTCGGGGCGACGCGGGCGCGGATCGCGAAGATTTTCTCGGTGGAGTTCTTCGTGATTGGGACAGTAGCGGGGTTGATGGGCGGGATGCTGGCCGGCGGATTTGGGTGGTTGCTGCTGAATCGGCTACTGAAGGCGGAGACAGGTATCGATTTTGTGCCGGTGCTGACCGCGATCGGTGGGACTGCGGTGCTGGCAGTCGCGACGGGGTGGCTGGCGAGCTACCGGACGCTGGGACAGAAGCCGCTGGAGATTTTGCGCGACGAGTGATCAGGAAGCGGCGGTGCTTTCGACTCCTTACACGTCCGTCCGCATAGTGTCGAGATCGCCCTGCCATTGCAGTTTGCCCCTATATTCCCGGATTTTGCCCTGAACTAACAGCTTCGCGCCGTGGTGATCGAGGACATTGCACGCATACTGGACGCAGGCATCTATCGCTGAGGTGTCCAGCCCGATGCCAGCAAGTCGACGATGAACTCGCCCGCGATTCTGGTACCGGCGATGACCGGTTTGCCGGTGAGCACAGCCGGATCGACGCTGATATGGCCCTTTGGATCCATCGTTCCGAGTTTACGCGTTCCGGCGCTGAATCGAAAGGCCGATTGCGCCATCCATATAGAATAGAAAAGCGTGACTTACGACCTGATTGTGATTGGCAGCGGGCCTGGCGGGTATTCGGCGGCGATCCGCGCGGGACAGTATGGGCTGAAAACGGCCATTATTGAGAAAGATGCGAAGCTGGGCGGGACCTGCCTGCACGTGGGGTGCATCCCCACCAAGGCGCTGCTCCACACCGCCGATATGTGGCACTTCGCCACGAATTCCGGCGAAGAGGGCATTACCATCGACAAGCCGACGCTCAATTTCCCGAAAGTCATCGAGCGCAAAAACGGAATCGTTCAGAAACATGCCAAGGGCATCGAGTTTCTGATGAAGAAGAACAAGGTCGAATGGATCAAGGGCTTTGGCTCGATCCAGGGGCCCGGTAAGGTCGAGGTCAAGACCGACAAAGGTACGCAGATTCTCGAAACGAAGAACATTTTGATCGCGACGGGATCGACGGCGCGCATGCTGCCGGGGCTGACTCCCGATGCGCAGACGATCCTGACCAATATCGAAATTCTTGACCTGCAGGCAGTACCGAAATCGCTGATGATCATCGGCGCGGGCGCTGTCGGCGTGGAGTTTGCCTCCATGTTCCGCCGGTTCGGAACGGAAGTCAGCATTTTCGAAGCGATGCCTCGGCTCGTGCCCGTCGAAGACGAAGAAGTCTCGAAGGAACTGGAGCGCGTCTTCAAAAAGCAGAAGATTCGCGTGGAAACCGGGGCGAAGTGCGACAACGTCCAGAAGACCGCGAACGGCGTGAAGATGAAGGTCACGCTTTCGAACGGCAAGACGGAAGATGTGGAAGCTGAGAAATTGCTGGTGGCCGTTGGGCGCGCGCCGAACACGGCGGCTCTTGGTCTGGAGAAGACGAAAGTTCGCACCGAACGCGGATTTATCTTCGTCAACGAATTCCAGCAGACCGATGAGCCGAATGTTTACGCGATCGGCGACGTGATCGCCGGTACGCCGCAACTGGCGCACGTAGCGACAGCGCAGGGAATGGTAGCAGTTGCGAAAATCGCGGGCAAGCCGACCACGCCGATTCGGCGCAACCGGATTCCGGGCGCAACTTATACGGACCCCGGCATCGGCAGCGTGGGTCTGACCGAAGCGCAGGCGAAGGCGCAGGGACACAAGGTCAAGGTCGGCAAGTTCCCGTTCATGGCGAACAGCAAGGCCACGATCCTTGGCTCGCACGATGGTTTCGTGAAAGTGGTGTCCGACGAGAAGTACGGCGAGATCCTCGGCGTTCATATCATCGGACCCGAAGCGTTCGAGCTGATTTCGGAAGCCGTGACTGCGATGGAAGCCGAGGCGACCGTGGACACGATGATCAGCACGATCCACGCGCATCCCACGATCTACGAAGCGCTGGGCGAAGCGTTCAATAACGTCTACGGCCTCGCGATCAACGTTTAAAAGGTGGCGTTTCGACCCTGCATCGTCCGGGACCTGGGCCGCATGCGTTATGCGGAGGCGCTTTCCATTCAGGAAAGCCTCGCCGCGGAGCGCAAAAGCGGGCAGGGAGCGGACTATCTCCTCTTCGTCGAGCATCCGCACGTTGTGACCATTGGCCGCAATGGCCAGGAGGGCAATGTGCTCGCTCCGCCCGCGATGCGGCAGGAAAAGGGCATCGAACTCTTCGAATGTGACCGGGGCGGGGACGTGACGTATCACGGTCCCGGGCAGGTGGTCGCTTATCCCATCATGGACCTGAAGGAGTGGAAGCGCGACGTGGGCGCCTTCGTCCGCACCGTGGAACAGACCCTCATTGATACGCTGGAAGAGTTTGGCATCCGGTCGTATCGCGTGCCCGGTCTGGCTGGTGTGTGGACCGGTCAGGGCGGCACGGAGTCGAAGATCGCGGCGATTGGCGTTCATCTGAGCCGCTGGGTTTCGACGCACGGCTGGGCGCTGAATGTGACAACGGATTTGCGCTACTTCGACTACATCGTTCCGTGCGGATTGACGAAGCCGGTAACGTCGATGGAGCGGCTTGGAGTGCTGGCTGACCCGGAGGATGTGAAACGCGCGCTTGCGCGCCACTTCGGACGGCTGTTCGAATTTGAGATGCGGGCCGGGATGCCCGAATTCACTGGAGCTTTGAGATGACAGACGTTGTGATGCCCCAGATGGGCGAAAGTATCGTCGAAGGAACGCTGACGAAGTGGGTGAAGAAGGTCGGAGAAAAGGTGAACGCGGATGAGCCGCTGTTCGAAATCTCGACCGATAAGGTGGATACCGAGATCCCGTCGCCGTCGTCGGGCGTGCTGACCGAGATCCTGGTGCAGGAAGGCCAGACGGTTCAGGTGAACGCGGTCGTTGCGCGGATCGATGACGGATCGGCCGCGGCTGCTCCCGCGCCTGCCGCAAAGACTGAAGCTCCGAAGGCTGAGGCTCCGGCGAAGGAACCGGATCCTATCGTTGAGCCCGTGGCGGTGAAGAGCGAGCCTGCGCCCGCGGCGCCTGCTGCTCCGGCGACTGCTACAACGCCCGCTGGTCCCCTGTCACCGCTCGTTCGCCGTATGGCGCGCGAGAACAATCTCGATTTGACGAAGGTTCGCGGCACCGGCGCCGGTGGACGGATCACGAAGGAAGATGTGGAAGGGTTCATGAAAGGCGGCGCAGCAGCTCCTGCGGCTGCGCCTGCCGCGGTTCCCGCTCCTGCGCCCACGCCGAAGTTCAGCTTCGACGGCGCGAAGACGCGCACCGAACCGATGAGCACCATGCGGCAGAAGATTGCCGACCACATGGTGATGAGCAAGCGGGTGTCAGCGCACGTCACCACGGTGCACCGCGTCGATATGACGAAGGTCGCGAAAATGCGGGCGAAGCATAAGGACGCGTTCGCGGCGCGGCATGGGATGTCGCTCACGTTCCTGCCGTTCGTCACGCGCGCGGCCGCTCAGGCGCTCGCGGAGTTCCCGATTGTCAATGCGTCGATTGATGGAACGAACATCGTGTACCACCAGGAAATCAATATCGGGATTGCCGTGGCCCTGGATGGTGGGCTGATCGTACCGGTGATCAAGTCGGCGGATGAGAAGAACGTGACCGGGCTGCAGAAGTCGATTGTGGATCTGGCGGGCCGGGCGCGTTCGAAGCAGTTGAAGCCGGACGATATTGCGGGCGGGACGTTCTCGATCACGAATTTCGGCAGCTTCGGCAGCGTGTTCGCGACGCCGGTGATCAATCAGCCGCAGGTGGCAATCCTGGGCGTTGGCGCCGTGGAGAAAGTGCCGGCGATTGTGGATGACATGATCGCGATTCGTTCGCAGGCTTTCCTGGCGCTGACGTTCGACCATCGGCTGATCGATGGCGCGCTGGCAGATCAGTTCACCGGCCGGGTCAAGAAGATTCTCGAGGCCTGGACCGAAGAGATCGTTTAAAGCGAGGCAAGGTCTTTCAGACGCTGGATGACCATCTTCAGTCGTAGCTGGCTTGCCTGATCAGGGAAGAGGTGGCCGGGCAAGAGTCGATGAACGCAGGCGTGGCGAGGAGGATCGAGAACTGCGAATTGAGATAGTCTCGCAGGTTCTACGCCTCCCGGCGAGTTTCGTCGATAATTCCGGGACGACCGTCAATCACATAGATCAGGTCCTCAACGTCGTGACTGCCTAAAAAATCAGGGTAGCCGCGGCCGTGAAATGCTTCGAGTTTGGTGGCGAGAAAGTACGGCGCCGTCACTACCTGCATTGCGAGATCTTGCTGGACATGGTGTTTCACCGCGGTCTTCATGGCGGCCGAATACCATCGGTTCGAAAATCCCAGCACGCTCTCATCCAGAGGCATCACGTCCAGAACTGTCGTTTTCTGAACCCAGCGACAGAGTGGCGCGTCCTCACTTGTGTCTTCGGCAAAGCCGAGCGAGCGGAGACGCTCACCAAATGTCGCGTATTCCGCGTAGGAAGTAATCTCGGCGATTGCGTCTACATCTAATGTTGTGCGTGGCGGGCCGGCTCCCTTATCGGTGACGAGAAGTGAGGTAACGGCGCCGCCGACGAAAACCAGTTCATTCAGGAGCGGGCGAAGGAGACTTGCAACTTTAGCGAGTTGTGCCGGATCAGTTCGGCGCATGGATGTCCTGCAGACGGCGGTGGAGTTCAGCTTCGGCCAATTTCCTTTCGCGAATACGGCCGTCCCGCAGGGTATCGGTCAGGGCGAGTAGTTCGTAGAATTTCTTGTCGCGCAGGGCCGCCGCTGGCGCGGTCTTGTAGAGTGGCGCGAGCGCGATGCCTCGCTGTTTTCCGTCCGGGTGCGGCCAGACCGGGGTGGGGTCACTGGTTCGCGTCATCAACTGTCGCATGGGCGGCGCTCCGTATGAGGTTGCCACACCTCTGGTGAGTTCGCCACGTTCGGCAGGGAACACATAGCGCAAACCGTGAATCAGGAAGGATTCCATCGCCGCCAGATTCGGGCGCTCGTCAAGCATCGGGCCATGCAACAATCCACTCGCCTGGGCCCGCTTGACGCTGGCATGTACTTCGGAAGCGCTCATTCCCAACTCAAAGGACAGTTGGGAGTAGGGTGGGCGGTGTCCTCCGGCGGAAACCAGTTTAAGGAGCACATAAACATCCTGCGGCTTGAGGGCCATGACTCTATTCTACATTCGCGATTCGCGAATAGCGAATGCTAGTTCTCTGACGGTTTTTCCGCGTGGTCGATGACGATCGTGTCATAGGGCGCGATGGCGGATTCGAGCTTTAGTCCAAGTTGCTCCTGCAGAGCTTTCGCGTACGCAGGAAGATCTGCCCCGGGGACGCTGGCATCGGGCGGCGCTGGATACAGAAGCCATTCCAGGGTGAAATCGTAGCTTCCGGTGAGGCCTGTCTTGTCCAGCAAAGGCCTCCCGGAGTAGATGCCGAGCAGGCCATCAACGGCGGATTGAATTGTCACGTTTGTGGCGGTCATCCGCCATCCCACGCGGCCGACCTTGTCTTGTTTAATTCCGGTCTTACCTCCCGCCGTCTCTTTAAACCTGGGACCGCCTTTGCTGACCGTCAGATTGTATACGGGCACGTCCCTGTTCTCATGGTGGATTTGAAGATGAAACCGGTCGGCGAGAAGAGCCCGCATCATGAGGCGGAATTCATCCTCAGTCGCACTCTGGCCGGTTGGGGCTTTCGCCTCTATCTGAAATGACTCCGTCTCCGATATGCCACGATCCTTCGCCCAGTCAGGAATTCCGGAAAGCTGAAACCGGCCCTTGAGGTGATATGCATAAACGATCAGGTCGTACAGCGGCTGGTGTTCAGCATAAAGGGTGCTGCCTTTCACGCTGATCCCTACGGTTGCGGGTAGCGTCCACTTCTGTACCTTCACGGACGCGACTTCGAATTTCGGCTGAGTCTGGGCGACGGCAATGGCTGCTGTGAAGGCGGCCAGAAATGCGAGTCTCATCTGGCGCCAGTGTAGCAGCGGCCGGGTGTATCCTGAAGGTGCCAATCCGAAAACAAAGCAGGTCTGAAATGTTTCCCGTCATCACCGTTGTTCTGCTGGCTCTGATCGTCATTCTACTGCTGGTTTTGCTGCTGCGGCCGCGGCCGGTGGATTCGAGGGACGACATTGCCCGGTTGCGGCAGGGGATGGCTGACGAGTCTCGCGCGCTTCGTGAGGAATTGGGCTCGGGGCTGCAGCGGTATGCCATGCAGACCGATCAGCGCGCCGAATCGTTGCGGACGGCGGTGACGTCGCAGATGGATTCGATTCGCACGGCGATGGATCAGAAGCTTGCGTCCATGCAGGCTGATAACGCGGCGAAGCTGGATCAGATGCGGCTCACGGTGGATGAGAAGCTGCAATCCACGCTCGAAACAAGGCTCGGTGAATCGTTCCGGCTGGTGAGTGAACGGCTGGAGCAGGTCCACAAGGGCCTCGGCGAAATGCAGAATCTGGCGGCTGGGGTCGGCGATCTGAAGCGGGTGCTCGGCAACGTCACGACGCGCGGCGCGTGGGGCGAAGTCCAGCTGGAAAACCTGTTGACCCAGATGCTGGCGCCAGGACAGTTCGAGCGCAATGTCTCGCCTACGGGCATGGGCGAACGCGTCGAGTTCGCGATCAAACTGCCGGGGCAGGAAGCCGGCACAGTTTGGCTGCCGATCGATGCAAAGTTCCCGGCGGAAGCGTATCAGCGTCTCGTCGCGGCTTCGGAACGCGGTGATGCGCCTGCCATCGAGCTCTGCTCGAAGGAACTCGAAACCGTGGTCCGCACCTGCGCGAAAACTTTCAGCGCGAAATATCTTGCTCCGCCCGCTACCACCGATTTCGGCATTCTGTTTCTCGCTACCGAGGGGCTCTATGCGGAAGTACTGCGGCGGCCAGGACTGGCGGAATCGATTCAGGAAACGTACCGCGTAGTGCTCGCCGGTCCAACCACATTTGCCGCGCTGCTGAACAGTCTCCAGATGGGCTTCCGGACGCTCGCCATCCAGCAGCGGTCAGGCGAAGTGTGGAAAGTGCTCGGCGAAGTGAAGACGGAATTCGGCAAGTATTCGCAGGTACTCGAAAATATCCGCCGCAAACTGCATCAGGCGACTGAGACGGTGGAGGATGCGGCGGTGCGCACGCGCGCGATCGAAAAACGCCTTCGCAAAGTGGATTCCGACGAGCAGGAGCCCGATAGCCTCTTTCAGTTAGCCGGATAGCAACTGAAGCTTGCGGCGTCATTGGTGTCGCCGGAGCCTTTATATTTCGCGACCTTCGGATAAGGGCACAGCGGGCGCGTCATGCTCTTTCCCGTGCCGATGAAATGATCCGGCGCAACGCCTTTTTCGACCCAACGGTCGAGCGCGGTCATCAAGTCACGCTCCGGGTCATCCTTCGCGACAGTTGCGTCGTTGCCGAAACTATTCGGACCCACTCCACCGCCGCAGTGGCTCATGCCGGGTACGAGAAACAGGCGATAAAAATCGGCGACCTCGCCCTTAGAAGGCATTCGGCCATCCGGATACTTCGCCAGGAACGCTTTGGCGGCTTCGTAATAATCGATGGAATCCTGTGCGGGAATAGCGGCGTCGCCCCACCCGTGATACTGGATCAGCTTACCACCGTGCGCGCGGAACGAGCGCAGATCGGGATTGGTGGAATTGAGCGCGGCAGCTTTCTGGTCGCCCCAGGCGACGTCGCTATCGAAATTGAGGGTGCGGAAATCGGTCTTCAGATTTTCGTAAACCGCCTGAAGCCAGAACGTGTTCGCGAAACCGAAAGCGGCCGGTTCGCCTCTCGGATTGCCGGGAATCAGCCAATCAGACCACGTACCCGCGACAGCTTCCGTCCCTGGCGCGAAACCGGGGTGGATTTTTGCGCCGGTGCGCGGATTGACCGGACCAGAATAGATTTTTTGCAGCGCAGCGATCTGCGGAGCAGTGAGGCACTCCGGTGAATCGGCGCCTTTGCAGGTGATGGGCTTCAGATTGACATGGCAGACGCGCGGATCTTCGATCAGTCCGTCTTTCACGCCGTCCAGCGCATCGCATTGCTCGATGGCATTCTTCTGAATGACGGGCAATTTCGATTGCGGAATCGTCGATGCCGGATCGTCCATCAGTGCCTGCTCAATCCAGAGAGCGGTGGCGAGGAGGTGCGTCCAATTGTTGGCTGGCGCTCCCGCGATGATGCCGTCGAAATCGTCGGCGAAGCGCTGCGCTTCCATGAGCGCTTCGCGACCGCCATCGGAGCAACCAAAGAAGTAATTTCGGGATGTGCTTTTGCCATAGAAAGCATTGACGATCCCGACCGATTGCAGCCGCGTTTCGTGCAGAGCCCGGTAGCCGAAATCAATCAGCTTTTCAGGATGTCCTACGGCCCAATCGGCGCCCCCGCCCTCGTGACCATCGTCAGTTCCGGCGACGGCATAACCGCGGCGCAGCGGTTCGGCCAGGGAGCCGACGGGAATGCTGCCAGCCCAGCCGCCATTGCCCACCTGGTAATACTTGCCATTCCAGCCGGTGAGCGGCATCCAGAGCTCAAGCTGGATTTCGGAATCGCTGGTGGGTCGCGAGATGGCCTTCACATCGCAGTGCGGAGGAACGTCCCTTACAACGGGCGTGGAGACAGCACTCGTGACGGTAGTGTGAGGGAGTTTGAGAGCAGTGAGGCTTTCGCAGGTTTGTTGCGCCGCGGCCGGCCACGCGAGCAGCGCGGCGGCCGCGGCCAGGACGAGGCGGCTAGCTCTGGAGATGTTTATGGAAGAAGTCCACGGCGCGCTGCCACGCGAGTTTGGCGGCGTTTTCGTCATAACGCGGAGTGGTGTCGTTATGGAATCCATGATTGACTCCTTCATAGACGTAGCGGGTGACGTCGACCCCGGCGCCTTTGAGCGCCTCTTCGAACGCCGGCCCGGCACTGGTGATGCGCGTATCGAGCGATGCGTAGTTCTCGATCATCGGAGCCTTGATCTTTGAAGCCTGGTCCGCCGGTTGGGCGGCGGGATAAAACGCAACGCCCGCGTTGAGATCGGAGCCCAGTTGTACGGCGAGATTGTTCACCATGCCGCCGCCAAAGCAGAAGCCGATCGCGCCGAGCTTCCCGTTCGATTCCGGGCGTGCCTTCAACCAGTGCGCGGATGCGACGAAATCCTGCAGCATCTTCGCCTTGTCGACCGTCCCGAACAGCTGGGCTGCCTTCTGCTCATCGCCGGGATAGCCACCGACGGAGGTGAGTCCATCGGGCGCGAAAGCCACATAGTTCAGCAGCGCAAGGCGGCGCGCCACATCTTCGATATAAGGATTCAGGCCGCGGTTTTCGTGGCACACGATAATGGTGGCGAGCTTACCCGTCTCATTGGCCGGCTTCACGAAGTAGCCTTTGATCGACCCGTTGCCCTGCGGCGATTCGACGGTTTCCCGCGAGGCCTTGATCCGCTTATCATCCGCGGGAACCTGTTCGGCCCACGCGAAGTTCGGCTGCAGGGCTTCCAGCAGGCCGAGCGCGGTCGCCCCACCCACCGCGAATTTCTGCGCCCTTTCGAGGAAGCCGCGGCGGTCCAGATCGCCATGCACGTAGTGGTGGAAAATATCCAGCAGTTCCTGGGGAAAATCACTTGCCTTTTTGCGTCCGCTTGTATCGACGGCCATGTTCAATCTCCTTTTTCATCGGGGAGGATAGCATACCGGCTGCTTAGACTTGTCAGTAGCCGCGCTGCAGCAGGCCGTTGTCTTTGCCATCCACAGTGGTCTTAGTGAGCCATTCGAGCGAAGCGCTGAACAGCAGGAGATGATTGTGCTCCCACGCCGCGTTGTGCGAGGAGCAGGCGAGATCGACGAAGACCTTTTTCGGCGTGGTGAGATCGCCGTAAAGCGTGCGGACCCCGTTCGGATTGACCTGCTTGTCATGCGCGCCGGAAACCAGCAGCACAGGGATCTGCAATTTCGCCGCGAGCGCCTGATTCCATCCCCAAACGGTTTCCTGCGGAGCGCGGCGAACGCCCTCACCCCATGTGGCGCCGACAGGGTCAGATTCCAGCATCTCGGACCAGATGGACTCGGCTGCGGTTTTATCGTATTGATTCGGGCAGCCAACCTGGCGGTCCCAGTTCGCGAAAAACTCGGCGCGCGACTGCGTGTTGAAAGCGGCGCCGTTCGCGGGGAGTTGTTCGGGTGGGTTGGGCGAAGAGTTGCGCCCGTAGGCAGGGGCGAGAAGGACAAGCTTCTGCACTTTATCCGGATGCTGCGCGGCGTATCCTCCCGCGCGCGGCCCGCCCTGCGACCAGCCGATCAGCGTGACTTTATCCACATGCCGGAACGAGCGCAGGTGATCGACGACCGCATCAATATCGGCCCAGTCGGACGCGATGGTGGTGAGTTGCTTCGGGTACGAAGGCGGGCAGGCGGCGGGGATCAGCGAGGGAATGAACGCCGCCTGCTGGGCCGCGGTCAGATTACAGGCGTCGTTCATCGCGGCGGGGCGTGTGGTGCGGCCGTAGCCGGTCAGATCCATGGTGAAGACATCGAAGCCGGCTTTGGCGATGTATGCAGCCCAGCTGTAGTCGCCGTAGCCCGCGTCAAATGCGACTTCGGCGGGCGTTCCCGCCCCGTGAACGAAGAGGACGACCCTTTCGGCTTCAGGGACCAGGAGCTTCGCGCCCGGCTGTTGAATTTCGCGGACGTAGACCTGCGTGAACTCGCCGGAGATCGCCGGGACCTGTGATTTCACCCGCACGTAGTGATTCGTGCGAACCGGCTGGGCGGCGGCGGTGACGAAAGAAAGGCAGGCAAGAGCAAATGAGAGACATGCGGTGCGCATGGCCGCTCATTCTATCGCAGTCTAATCAGGAGGCGGCCTGCGAGGTACGAGCCCGGCGGCGCAGAAGCAGAAATCCGGCGATCGCGGAAAGCGCAAGAGCGCCCATCGCGATCATTCTCACGGGCACTTCCACAGGTCCACGCGGATCGGCCGCGTCGAGCATTTCTCCCGGGGTGCGGGCGCGATACCGGATGAGCTCCTCGCGCAGACTGGATTCACCCTGCTCCATGGACCAGCGGTGATTGGCTTCGAAAACAGGCCGCAGCACGGGTGTCATGTAGCGGACGAGAGTCTTGTTGACATCAACGTCCCATTCGAATGTGATATCTACGTAATCGCCATCCTGCGAGAACGACCAGACGCCGCGCCCTTCCAGGTCACCGGAAGCTTCGATGACGACCTTCTCCGGCGTTCTTTCGACAGCGGCGGCATCCCAAATCAGCGTGTAGGGAAGCAGACCGCGTGTGTGAAATTGAACCCGTCGAGCAGGGCTGCCCGCCCAGGTGATTTCGCGAGCGCTGAGGTATACCGAGGGCCACCAGCGCGGATATTCGAGAGGTTGGCCGATGATATCCAGCACCTCCGGGACGGTCGCCCGGACGCGCCAGCGGCTTACGAAATGGTAAGTGCCCGGCATTCTCCGCTCTCCCTGCGGATATTCCTACAGTAGCGCAGTTCCGTTTGCGCCGCCGGATTTACAATAGAAATGGAGCCAGCTTTGCACGCACATTCGCACTCGCATAGCCACGGAGCGCAATCCGGCCGGGTTCTGATCTGGTCTCTGGCCGCAACCACGGCGTTTGTCGTGGTGGAACTGGTCGCCGGTTTTCGCGCGCACAGCCTTGCTTTGATCTCGGACGCGGGACATAACGCTACTGACGCGCTTGCCCTGGCGCTCGCGTGGTTCGCGGTGTTTTGCCAGAAGATGCCGGCCGACAAGAAGCGGACGTTCGGGTATCACAGGGCGGGCGTGCTGGCGGCTTTCATCAACGCCCTGACGTTGGTGCTTCTCTCGGGCTGGATTCTCTGGGAAAGCTGGGAGCGTTTGCTGCATCCGGCCCCGGTGAACGATCGCGTGATGCTGCTCGTGGCGCTCGGCGCGGTGGCGCTGAATGGCGGCGTGATGCTGGGTATCCAGCGCTCCGGCGACAAGAGCGTCAATATGCGCGGCGCCTACATCCACATGCTGGGCGACCTGCTGGGCGCGATCGCTATCATCGCGGGCGCGGTGCTGATTCACTTTACCGGCTGGGCGGAAGCCGATCCCGTGCTTTCGGCGCTGATCGCGCTTCTGATCATCTGGACGGCGATTGATATTGTGCGGGAGTCGCTCAACATTCTTCTCGAAGGGAAACCGCGCGGAGTGGAACTGGGCGCGGTGGCCTCGGCGATCCAGGACGTGGAGGGCGTTTTGGACGTTCACGATCTCCACGTGTGGAGCCTCGGCTCGGATTCGCATGCGTTGAGCAGCCATGTGCTGATTGAAGACATGCCGCCTTCGCGGAGCGGACAGATTCTGCACTGCATCAATCACGCGCTGGCGGACCGTTTTCATATCCACCACACGACGATCCAGTTCGAGCATGTGAATTGCTCGATTTCCGATAGTGGCTGCGTGATCACGGCTTCGCCCGTGGATCACCACCATCATCACCACTAAAACGAATAGCGAAGTCCGATGGTTACGGCTCGCGGACTGATAAAGTGCGTGCCCGCAAAGGTGGAGAGGAAGTTATAGAGTCCCGGCACGTTGGTCAGATTGACGATTTCCACTCGAATCCCCACATGCCCCTCGTCGCGGTGAAACAGGTCATCCATGCCCACGGCCAGATCGATTGTGTTGCGAACAGCGATGCGGGGTGGGCGTGTGTCGTCGTTCTCGGCTCCGGGCGGCGGGATGCGTATGCGAGTGGCGCTTACCATTCCCGGGCATGATCGAAGCGGAGCGTTTACAGTTGCGAACAACAAATCGCAATGAAGCCCGATCTGCTGTTGTTCGTCGCCCGAGAGTCGCAGGGCCGATGCGATATCGGGTACTGCCACCGCGACCAGTCCGCCATCGTAGCGCCAGTCGGCATTCACCCAGGGACCGCGGCGGCCGTGCTGATAGTGGATGTTGAGGTTCGCCGCGAGTCCCTGATCGTGATCGGGACGCGCGACATTGCTGTAGGGAGCGCTGAAACTGATGCCGCCTGTCTCCGGGCCGAAAAGGCGGGAACGCACGTGGCTGGCGGTGACGAATCCGCTGAAGCCGCGCAGCGGATTCAGGTTGGCCCGGATCATTCCTCCATCGATCTTCGATTTGCGAAACTGCGTCGGGAAGGTAAGGGGGCTATTCAGCAGCACATCGAAATCGTAAGCGCCGCGTGTGAATTTCCAGAAGTATTCGCCGGCGATCTGGAAATGGCGGGTGGGCGTCTCAAACCCGGTATTGAACTGATTGCGGCCGCCTGTGTTCAGGACTGCGGATTCCCCGGCGCCCAGTGATGAGGAAACCGAGCCCGGTCCATTCGAACTTGCGACGATCAGGTTTTCGTTATAGGGCGTGATCATGATGCGCGAGTAGTCCACGTGGAAGCCGGTATGCAGCAGCGAGGAATGATAAGCCACGCCGGTGCGAGGCTGAAGAGCGTGATTCCGGGCGAGCCCGCGGTAGAGATCGAAACGCAGGCCGGCAGTCAGCGTGAAATTTCCGAGATGGATGTCGTCCTGGACAAAGGATGCGCCCTGCCCGATTGTTGTCGAGCCGCGGAATGAATAGATTTGACCTCCGCGAGTCAGGTCGATTGCGAGCAAACCCGGCAGGAAATCCGGATTGGTTCGAAGCCCCGACGCCGCGCACTGCGATGAAGCCCGAAGCGCTGGATCGGGCGAATCGGTTCCGTCGCTCCTGAGGCACGGGCTGTTCCAGGCAGGGTCGGTCAGGCCGGTGGCGAATTCCTCCGAGAGGAATGTGTCGCGCAGTTCGACGCCCGCCGTGATGTTATGGCGTCCACGGTTATAGGCGTAAGTGGAGCGAATCCCGGCATTCGTGAGGCGGCGCGTCTGCTGCAGCCAGGCGGGAGTATCGGAGTAAACGTTGCCGGACGGGTAGTAACGAATCCTGTCCTGACGCACCCAGAGATTGGTCCGGATGAAGTGATGTGCGTCGAACACGTGAGTCGATTGCGGCGCGATGTTGAAGCTGGTGACGGTTTGGCGCTGGTTCTGGCCGAGCGCCTGCTGATCCCAGGTGTTCGGTGTCTGAAACCAGGAACTGCTTGCGCTCAGGTTGAGCTGGAAAGCGGTCTGGGCGTTCGCTTTGTAATCGAGCCGTTCCATCAGGTTCCCCCCATTCCCGTTCGCGTGCAGCGGAACGATCTCGGGCGTATCGAGAAAGCGGCCGCTGCGAATCGCGTCGAGCGCGGTGAATGAGCCGAATGTGGCCGACCCTGCGGCGAGGGAGGCGCTCGCGGACGAGGTGTGAAACGATCCGCGGGTGACGCTGATGTTTCCACGGGGCACGGTCTGATCGAGGCCGGATTTTGTGTGGGCGAGGATCACCATGCTGGTCTTGTCGCCCACGTCAGCGGCGGGGGCGCCTTCGCGCACTTCGGCGGAATCGAGCGCGTTGAGTGAAATCTGCGATGAAAACGCGCGGCTTTGCTGATCGGTGATGGGCTGGCCATCGAGTTCGAAAGAGGCTTCCGCGTGATCGCCCAGAGGGTGAAACGAACCGTTGGAGTCGGCGGCCACACCCGGCGAGGTAGCCGTGACCAGAGAGCTGAAAGGCGAACTGAGGCTCGTGTTGGGTAAGCGATCGATCTGCCGATCCGTGATGTCCTGATGCATCGGTTCCGCCGGATTATCCATCGTGGCAGTCACGGTCATTCGGGTTTGCAGAGTTTCGGTGGCGAGACTGAGACGCATGTGGAGGGGAATGCCGCGATATTCCACCTGCGAGGACGCCGTCGCAAAGCCGGCCGCGGCGGCTTCGACGCGGTAGTCTCCCTGCTCCAGTTGAGGAAAGAGAAAAAAGCCATCGGCGCCGGTTGTTATCCGTCGCGCTTCGCCGTGGCCTGTGATCAGAGTGACGGCGGCGCCCGGAACCGTTCGTCCGGCGGAATCGAGGACAATCCCCGAGAGAGGAGCCGGTCTGAGGTCCTGCGCATTCACAAGAGATGCGAGCGCCTGCAGCAGCAACGCTGAAATCCGGCACGGATTAGGCATACCTAATTCAATACCCTGGAACACGCGGTGAAGTCAAATCCGGCGCTTTGCTAGCCTTGGTTCAGCCCGCGAAATGGCCAGGAAGACATCCTCAGAATCGGTGGACGATTACCTGAAGGCCATTCTGCAGCTGGCCGGCGCGGAGGAATCTCCGGTCGCCACGAAGGCGCTGGCAGAGAGGCTCGAGGTCAGGGCTCCATCTGTTACGGAGATGCTGCAGAAACTGGCGTCGCGGCAGCCCCCGCTCATTCTCTATGGGAAGCGGCAGGGCGTTGCGTTGACGCCCGCGGGAAAGCGCCGGGCCTGGGAGCTTGTGCGCCACCATCGATTGCTGGAACTGTTTCTTCACGACATTCTGAAATATTCCTGGGACGAGGTGCATGAGGAAGCGGAGCGTCTGGAGCACTTTATTTCTGAGCGATTCGAGGATAAAGTAGCGGCCGTGCTGGGGTATCCGGAGATCGATCCTCACGGCCACCGGATTCCAGCCAAGCGCGAAGCCGGAGCCTACCGCGAGGAGGCGGCGCTTTCCGAATGGCCGGTGGAAGTTCCCGCCGTGATCGCCAGCGTGTCCGACAAGAGCGCCGCGGCGTTGCGTGAACTGGAGCGTCTGGGTTTGATGCCGGGCATCAGGCTCACGGTAGAGCGGCGGCATTCAACCAATGGCCTGACAGTACGGCTGGACGCCGGCCGGGGCGTGCTGCGTCTGAGAAAAGGGCTCGCCAGCCAGATTCTGGTCACGGAATCGGCGCGAGCGAAGCTCGCTTAATCGAGAGCCAGTCCGGACCGGCGATAGACAACTTTGCCCGCGCTCAGCACGAGAGAGACATCGTGATGCCCCGCGCGGCGGGCGAGTTCGTGATAGTCATCCACATCCATGAGGCAGAGATCGGCTGATTTTCCAGGCGCGATGGAGCCGGTCTCTTGCGAAACGCGCAGGGAGCACGCGGCGTTGTATGTCGCGGCTACGATGGCTTCTTCGGCGGTCATCCCGAGAGAGTTGCCGGCGAGATAGAGAAGAAATTGCGGATTCATCGATGATGGCGAATCCTCCCGGTAACCGGAGGCGAGCGCAAGCGGCGTTCCTTCGTCGATAGCTCTGCGCACGGAGGAAGCGCGTCCCGCGAGGATGCGGGTTCCGGCCTCGACCGTGACGCAGCCGGCGAGCGCGAGACTGCGGGTGACGCTGCTGACATCCGGAACTCCGCCAACCAGTGAAATGGCTCCTGCCGCCCAGGCGAGCTCGCAGCTATTCGCCGGAGAAGTTTCCGGCAGACGAATGCGAATACTAAAACCCGCCGCCGCGGCCGCCACGGCCAGAGTGGTCTGGGTGGAGACCGGCGCATCTGGAATTTCAAGCAGAGAGGCCAGCCGGCGGTTGAAGATGGCGGGCATCCAGGCATCCATGAGGTTTCGCAGAGACTCCGGGCGCGCGTCGAGACGGGGAGAAAAGACCGAGCGAATGCGCAACGGCTTCGCCTGCAGTTTATGGTGCAGCCGCAGAGCGCGCGTGGTGTTCTGCAGGTCGGCGGCCGCGAGAGTATGCGCGCCCGCGGTCAGGACGCCATAGCGCGCCAGATCGGTAGCTGCGCTGGCGGCGCGGCTTTCGAGCCGCCGCCAGGACATACGGCTGATATCGCGTTCGGGCGGTCCGCCGAAACGGCCTGGTCCTGGCGAGGCGAACGCGGTGTCGGGATCCACAAAAGCAGGCATCACGACTTTGCCGGCGGCGTCGATCTCACGCGCCTCGCGTGCCGGCGCCAGGTTTTCGATGCGGCGGGTGGAGCCTACTTCTTCGATCACGCCCCCGCGAATCAGAACGGAACCGTCCGGTATTATATTAAGATCCTGCATGGCGGGTCCACGGCGGGGCCCGCTGGGGCCACGCAATGTTAACAGCTGGCGCGCGCCCCGAATCAGGATCCAGTGAGGAAGATCTTCAGAGGATTCCCGATCCGTTTCCATCGTGCGCATCGGGGAACTGTAGTGGTATTGTAGCTGTTACATTGCAGGAAACCGGAACCATGGATACGATTTCGCAGACGCCGGGCGAGCAGCCGCGGCGGCGCCGCCGCTCGCACCGAAAATCCAGTAAGGCCTCCCATGAACGCCGGCGCCGGATGAAGAACTGGGGCTTCTGGCTCGTCTATGGCGCGGTCGGCGTCATCATTGCGACGGCGATCGCGATTATGGCTGGGCAGTCTTCGGCGAATTAGCCGCCGGGGCCGCCCCAGGGGCCGGAGTGACAGGCGTCGATTCAGGCTCAGGTGCGGCGTTCGGCGGCTGCTGCGTTTTGAATCCCGTGGGCGGCGTTTTCCGAATCTCTTTCTTCAGCATTTTGAGCTGATTTTTCAGTTCTTCAGTAGCGTCCGAGATGTGGTGCGTGTCATAGATCACATGCGGCGTCAGGAACACGATCAACTCGGTGCGCTGCTTCGAACCGGCGCGGGTGCCGAACAGAAAATTGAGGCCCGGAATGCGGTCGAGGAAGGGAATACCATTGGAGCTCGAGCTCGAGGTTTCATCGATGATGCCGCCGATCGCGATCATGTCGCCGTCATCCACGGTGACCTGTGTGCTGACGTTACGCTGCGAGAAAGACGGCGAGTCGATGGCGCTCGTGTCTGTGGGGACCGGCGCCGTTACCGTCTGATTGATGATCATGGTGACGATGCCGCTCGGATTGACGCGCGCCAGGATGTTCAGGCCGGTTCCGGTGCTGACGTTCGAGATGGTGTTCGTGAACAGGGAATTGCCGCCGGAGGTGACGCCGGGATTGACGCTCTGCGAACTCAGCGTGGGCACTGAATCGCCGACGGTGATCGAAGCTGGGATGCTATCCGTGGCGATGATGTTCGGTGAGGAGAGGACCTTGGTGCGGGAGCTCAACTCCTGCGCATTGAGGGTCGCGAAGAGCTCGCGCGCCTGACCAACGAGTGTTCCGGCTGAAAGCAAGAGCTGCGACGGCTTGCCAACGTCAGGCGAACTGACTGATCCAGTTAGCGTACGGCTTGCCCCGGTGCGGTTCCGCAGGAAGGTTTCGAGCCCCGCCGAATAGCTGCCGCTGAGATTGACTTCGTAGATTTTGGCTTCGATCAGCACCTGGCGCGGAGATACATCGAGCTTGTCCAGATAGCCCTCGATCTCGTCCCATTGTTCCGGATTGCAGCGGACGAGCACGGTGTTGTCGAACGGATTGGGAACGATGCGCGGACGGTTTGGATCCTCGGTGCCCAGAGACTGCGAGCCGAGGTAGGAGCCGGTCCGGTCGGCTGCGGCGCCAGCGGCGGTTGTGCCGCCCGCGGTGGTCGTGGTTCCACCGGTGGCGGGTAACGCGGTCTGTACCTGCGGCTGCGTCTGTACGGCGTACGGAGAGCCATACGCGCCGCCGCCTCCGTAGCCCGGAGCCCCATAGCCGCCGCCGTATTGCGCGCCGCCATAGCCCTGACCGCCGTAGGCTCCGCCGTAACTTCCGAAGCCGCCATATCCTCCGCCATAGCCGCCCATGCCATATCCGCCACCATAGCCGCCCGTGCCATATCCCCCCATGCTGCCGCCGATGCCGCCGGCCGCCGGATACGAGGTATTGGGCTGCGCCATGCTGTACATGCTGCTCAGCGCATAGTTCACGGGAATTCCATACAACGCCCCGACGCCCGCGCCCAAAACTTCCGCGCGCTGATACTTGACGTGGTAGACGTAATTCGAAACCGAGCCCGCGGTGACTTTGGACGGCACGTCAAATTTCGCAAGCCAGGTTTCGACTTCCGTAAAGACGCCGGGATTGGGCGCTACCGCGAGGATCGTGTTAATGCGATCGAGTGGAACGAACTGAACGGCGCCGCTCTTCGAATTGGTGAGCGAATACGCTTTGAAGACGTTGTCCATCTCTTTCGCCACATCGGCAGGACGGCCGTATTTCACCTCGTACGCGCGGACGCGCTGGCCGGCGAAGGTATCGCTGTCGAACATGCCGATCAGTTCGAGCGTGCGTTTCATGTTCCGGCTGTTATCGAGAATGATGAGGAGATTGGCCGGATCATACGACGTGATCTTCGCACCCTCTCCTTTGAAAGGATCGAGGACCTTCGCCATTTCCGCGGAGGTCATGTAGCGAAGGAATACGAGATTCAGGACGGCGTGATCGTCGTCCGGGAATTTCGAAGCATCGGGTTGCGTGACAGGCGCAATCGGCAACTCCGCCACATTCGCCGCGGGCACGATCCGGTAGACGTTGCCCACCTGCACCATCGTGAGATTGTTCATTCGCAGGATGGTTTCGAGCAACTGGCGAACATCCACGTCGTGAACGATCCCGTAGGTGTTCATGATGACCGTCGAGCCGTTTTTCACGGCGGGGTCAAGCACATAACTGATCTTCAGTTCCTGGGCCAGAAGATCGATGACATCGAGGAGGGGCGCGCCATTCCGGAAATTGAATCCTCCGACAACGTTGCCCTGCGGCGGTTGCGCGGGGGCCGCAGGCGCCTGAGCTGCCGGGGCGGGAGCCGCGGGCTGCTGCGGAGCCGGGGCGGGCGTCTGCGCATACGCGAGAATGGCCGCGCCCGCTGCTACCGCCAGGGCTGCGATACCCGCGCGGCTGCTGCGCGCTCGGGTCTTTTTCGTTGCGGAGGGTTCTGTCATTGTCTGATCCTGCGACGCTTAGTTTTGCTTCGCCTGCGTCGGGTTCTGGCTTTCGTAGAGTTTGCGTTCTTCGTCCGTCAGATCGGCTTTTTTCTTCTCGTGGCTCATTACGCCGAACGGGGTTTTGGTTTCGAACCGGACTTTGTCTCCTGCGTCGATTGCTTTCGCATTCGCGAGCGAAGGGGCGGCTGGCTCGTGCTGCTTAGCCGGCAACTTCATGACGCCAAAAGGCGTGCGAACGAAGGTCCAGCTCTTTCCGTCTTTGTCGGTCCATCCGTACCTGCCATCGGACTGCAGGACCGCGTCTTTCGGAATCTCGATCGTCTTCGGTGTTGAAGGCTTTGCAGCCGTGGTTTTCGCCGTCGCCTTGATCGTGGCTGCCTTTACCGTGGGCGCCTTTTGCGTCGTTTTGGCAGGAGCCTGCGCTGCGAGGCTGAATACGGAGAGCAGCGAGATTGTCAGTACTTTATGCATTGTATTTATTCCTGGTCACTCAAAATCGTTGTTATTGGCGAACCCATTTGCAGCCCATCAATCCGAACGGCGTGTTAACACCCGTTTTCTTGTAGCCGTCCACGACGCTTCCAACCGGCGAGTGATCGCTGGGGACACAGCTACGCGTGGGCGCATCCGGCGTCCCTGAGTCCGCGCCGAGAGCGCTTGAATCGAGCGGTTTAGCCGCTTCCGCCGCGCGCGGGATAGCCGGGCCGCTCGATTGCGGGCTATTGTTCGCACTTCCGCCCGCTGGCGCCGCACTGCGATCCACCAGCTCATCCAGATTGCGCTCCACCTCTCTGCCGTCCCACTCGAATTTGACCTTGTGGAGATCGAGAGCAATGACTTTAAACTCGCCGATCGTATCGCCGGTCTGCACCGGCTTGCTCGGCTTTCCGGTGTGCTCCGCCATGATGGCCTTCACCCCACTCGGCAATCCGAGAACACCGTATACAACGGGCAGCGCCGGCATAACCTTCGGCGGCTCGACTTTCGGCGGATCCACAACCACGGTCGGGTTGCGGTCTTTCGAAAACAGATTCTTTGACGCGACGTCGGCGTATGCGGCTGACTGGATGGCATCCGGCTTCTTCGCGGGCGTCATGGGCGGCGGCGTGATCTTCTGGACCGGCACGTTGACCGTCGCCTTGCGTTGCGCCTTCGCATCTTTCCAGACTTCCGTGCCCTGCCAGACAACAAGCGCAAGGCCGGCTGCAAGGGCGGCGTTCAGCGCGATCAGTTTGGACTTTCCGGCCATCAGAACGCGCCAATCCCTTTCTTCTCCGGAAGCAGCTTTTTCGCCACCACGCCGGCCAGAGTCATCCGGACGGTCATTGTTTTCTCTTTGGCATTTGTGGCGGAGATGCGCTCATCGGAAGGAACGATCAGTTGCGGTTCGTGCGTCAGATCGGCCAGAAAATTCAGCAACTGTTCAATGTGGCAATCGAACGAAATAGTGGTATAGACAATCGCGTAGTCGCCGAACGCCCGCGGAGCGGGGAACTCCCCGCTGTGTACGTCGATTTCATTCGCCTTCCCGATTCGCTGCGCGGTCTGGAGCACTTCGGACTGCGCTTCGGCGGCTGTGCCCGCCTGAACGATGCCATGCTCGCGGTCTGCCAGATCGGCGTCCGTCTGCTTCAACAGGGCTTCGCGCACCGGAAGGCTGGCCGCAATCTGCCGCAGACGCACCACGCGCTGGCGAAGCTGATCCGCGCTCATCGAAACCGCTGCCGAGGCGGGCGCGTTGCTATCCGGCAAAACGACGTACTGGACGAGAAGAAAAATGCCGAGAGCGCCGCCTAAAATCGCTAACGCGGTTCGGTCGCGTCGGGAAAAATTCATGGCGTGCTCCTCCCCGCGCGTCCGCGGCGCATGGTTTTAATGCGGAACTGATCCACCGTCCCATTGCGCGCCACGGAGGTGACGAATTCGGATTTTTCAAAAAGCGGTGAGCTGTCGAGCAGTTTCAAAAGGGGAGCCGCCTGATCGGCCTCGCCGGTGAGCATGACCGATTCGGGAGAAATCTCGATGCTGCTGGTCCAGACCTGCGCCGGAAGAATACGAACTAACTCATTCATCAGGTCCAAATCCGCCTGCGGGCGTTTGCGAAACTCATCGAGCGCGGCGATACGGGCGCGGTGAGCCGTCAACTGTTTGTCGATCGACTGCACACGGAGTGCGGGCCGCTGCAGGCGGTTAAATTCCGCGGTGAGATCGGCCGTGTAGCGGTGTTCATTAATCAGCGGGAAAGCGACGAAGACGCCGAGCAGCGCGATCGCCAGCAGAACGCCCAGCATCACAGGCAGCAGATAGCGGGCGCGATCGTGCGAAGCGCGGCGTTCCGCCGGCAGCAGGTTCGCAAAACGCAGCAACATCGGCGCGGACGACGCCAGGGCCGCCGCCGCGGCAAGAGGAGAAACACCCGCCGATTCCGGCAGTGCCTGGCTCAGTTCGAGAGCCGGTTGATCCGGCGCGATGCGAAGCTCGGCGCGCGCCACGGCCAGCGCGCGCTCGGGCGCAAGAGTGAAGCCGGCCGAGTAGCAGGGGCGCGCTTCGCTTTCGCCATAGATTTCCACGCGCCCGGGCGCCGGTGACAGATAGCAAAAAAAAGAAGCGGGCGCGTTATGCCGCAAACGCAGGGCAGCATAGATGACGGCTGAGGAGAAGGTGGCAGCCGCCAAAGGAACGCCCGCTTCCGAAAAAAGCGTTTCGTAATGACTGAGAACCGATTGCCGTACGACGCCGACCACAACATCGGCGGGAGTCACGCGCCACCACGCCCATTCGACGGGCTCGTCTTCCCAGGGATGGATGGTATCGAGCTGCAGCTCAATTGCGGACGCGACATCCTTTTCCGCCACGCCCGTCAGACGTACGGTCCGGACAATGACTTCTTCTCGCGGCAGAACCACCGTCGCCGCCAGTTGCGGTTCGCCCGCTCCCGCAAGGAAGCGCAGCAGTTCCGATCCCCATTCCGCGGCCGGCCGCAAGGAAAATCCTGTGATGACGGTTGATGCGGCCACCACCGAAGCCGAAGGCCGCGAGCGCACGATGACCGCCTCCAAATTGGAGCCGGCAATCGCGATTCCGAAGCCCGTGCCAAAAATCCGCACTCGCCGCAAGGCGGGCGCAGGGGCTGGCGGCGCAGGGGAGGGAGTGAGCGCCGTGTGTTCCACGGCCATAGTCTCGGGTGACGTCATTAGCGATCGAACCACCGAAGAACCTGGTATCCCGGAGCCATCTGGCGGGTGTTGCCGGGCAAATTAATCTGCACGAGCGCGGCGACGGTGCGGCGCATATCGGAAAGCGTTCCATCCGGCCGCTTCAGCCGCGCCGTGGCGCGCAGCGTGTAGATGGACCGGCCACCCAGCATGAGCTGCCTTCCCGGAGGGCCGAGCGCTTCGGCCACCTGCGCCACATCGCGGAAATCCAGCCAGGGCTGTGCGGTGCGGCGGGTGACAATCGCCTTCACGTCTTCCGGACTGATCCCGATGGCTAAAAGCGTAGCTGGCTGCGCGGTATTGATATCGATGCCCGCATTGCTGCCGTATACCGAGAGGCAATCGCGCAGCCCGCTATGGGCAGCGCCGAGCGAATCGCCGTAATAGATTTCCGGAGTCATGCCTTTGGTCAGCAAAAGTTCGTCGTCCTCCTGGTAAGACGAGTGCCGTGGTAAAAAAGACGGAGTCTGGGAGAGATAAAAAGCGTCGAATGGGCTGGGATGCGCAGCGTCAGCGACGGTACGCCAGTCCAAAATAGCGGACGTGATTTCAGTTGCGTCGCCGATCGGCACCTGCAAGGCTGTCAAAAGGCGAAGCAAATCTTCCGGCCGGATTCCGTTGACGTTGAGTTTTGAGGTCGCCGGGATCACCTCCACTGTCGCCTGAGCTCCAGGGAAGTCCAGATCGATACGGGGCTGGCCGGGCTGAAAATACAGGGGATGCCGAGCGTCATCCGTATAGTACCGCCATTGCATGTGCAGCGCCGCACGTTCGATGGCGCCGCGCGCCACGAAATACGCTTTCGTATCATCCACAGCCGTGGATGTGCGCTCGGTTTCGCCCCGGACATTGCTCGCCACAGCCACTCCGATCGCCGAGAGCGCCGCAGTCAGCCAGAGGACCGTGAGAAGCGCCGAGCCCCGTTTGGAGTTGGGTTCAGAACTGGTCGACATAGAGGACTCCCGGGGTTCGATTGACATGCAGCGTCGCGACGACGGTGGAAGGGTGAAGAGCGGACGGATTGTTGTCGAGCGGAGCCATTTCGATGCGAACACCCAGCGGTAACCGGTTCCCGGTTATCGATTCCGGCAACCATTCCTCGTAGGGCGGTTGAGCCTTCGGGACAAGAAAGGAGAACCGGCAGTAAGCGAGGCGGTCGGCAAGCACGAACGATTGCGGTCCCGTGAGGACCGGAGCGAAATGCGCTATGCCCTGGGTATCGACCGATGAGATCGTCGCGCCGGTCTGGATCGAATCCGTATAAGGCGTTTCATTGACGATGAGGCGGACGCCTTGTCCTTCGATGCCGGGGATCACCTGCAGCGCCACCATCTGCGGCCGGCCGCGCCAGCTATCCTGCAACGAATAGGAAGTGACAAAGCGCATCGTCTGGGGCTCCCACTGCGTGAAAGGAACAATGCGGTTGGCGGGAGTTCCCGGGTGCCAGGTCGCCGTGGTGTAAGTGAAGCCGGCGATTTCACTTTCGAGAATGCGGCGCGCATAGGAAACCTTGCGATCGGTAAGAAGGCGTGAATCGACTTTATCCAGCGTGTTGAAGCCGACTCGCATCGCGATCAGAATGCCGACCGAGAGAAGACTCAGCAGCGAAACCGCGATCAGGATTTCGATCAGCGTCACGCCGGCTTCGGGATGGGATTGCTGTTTCATCGCGGCGCCACCGCAGCGGGGATTCTCTGAGGCCGATAGCTTTGGAGTTGCAGATCGCGGCGTCCGCCGGATTCCGGCTCCCACCAGACATCGAGCGCGACTTCCTGAAGAATCATGGCGCCGGGCCCGGCATTCGGGGGCAGGTCGAAGGGCCGGAGCGATGCCTTCCAGCCGCTGGGGATTCCACCCGACTGGTCCGGGGGAAATGTGCCTTCCACGGTGCCGTCAAACGGCAATTCGGGATCGAGCAGCAGTTCGTCCATTCTGGATCGGGCGAGCATGGAGGCGCGGTCCCATGCCTTCAGGCGGTCGGCGTTCTTCACCGATTGCGAGAGAGCCGCGATGAGGGCGGTGACGGCGATGCCCATGATGACCGTGGCAACCAGAACTTCGAGCAGCGTGAAACCGCCGCGCGCGCATTTCTTCATTGCGCGGCTGCTCCCAGGCGCTGGATGGTCGGTACCGCGGTTACGGGATCGATTTCGATGGAGCGCCGTCCGCCTTTTTCGCTGCGCAGTACGAGCGAAATGCGCGGGAACGCGCCGCCGGGAAACAGCAGATACCGGTGCGGATTTTCGCCTTCCACCGTTACGCCTGTTGGAGCCTCCCAGGAGCGCACGGGCTTCTCGGCCGAAGCCGCCGTGAATACATCGAGGCGATTCGATTTCGGCGTGATCACAATAGCCTCGGCTTCTTCGTGCCGCTCCACGTTGTTCATCGACGCAGTCAGAAAGCTGGCGACCTCACCCGATGACGATTGCAGCCGGATTCCGGCCATGCCGGACGTCATGGCGGGGAAAGAGATCGCCGAGATGATGGCGATGATCGAAACCACAATCAGCATCTCGAGCAGCGTGACGCCGCGCCGGCTGGAACAGCAGGTCACTTCCAGCTAACCACGTCCGCATTGAGATCCGTGCCGCCAGGCTGGCCGTCGCCTCCATAGCTGAGAATGTCCGGCTCGTCGCCGTGATCGCCCGGGAACTTGTAGACGTAGGGATGCGACCAGGGATCGTTGGCGAGGTCTTTTTCCAGATAGGGCCCATGCCATTGATCGAGACCCTGCGGCTGCTGGCGAAGCGCGGCGAGTCCCTGTTCGGTGGTGGGGAAGGTGCCGGTATCGAGCTTGTATTGCCCGAGCGCGAGCTGGAACGCCGCAATCTGTTGCTTGGCGGCAACCACGCGCGCCTGATCGCCGCGGTGGAGCAGGCGGGGACCGACAATCGCCGCGAACAGAGCGATGATCGTAACCACCACGAGCATTTCGATGAGCGTGACGCCGGCGCGTGGATTGCGGCGTTGAGTCAGAATTTCTTCCGTGCAAAGATCAGATCGGTCGTTCGTCATATTGGCTCCTAAATGGCTACGTCGTTAATACTGGTGATCGCGATCAGCATGCTGAGCACGAGCGCCCCTACGATCAACCCCATGATGAGAATGATGAGAGGCTCAAAAATCGATGTGAAGCGCTTGATGGAAGAGCGGGTCTCTTCCTCATAGATGTCCGCCATGCGAGTGAACATCACGTCCAGCTTGCCGGTTTCTTCGCCCACCGTCAGCAGATGCGAAGCGAGCGGCGGGAACATCTTCGTCCGGGTGAGAGGATGCGAAATCCCTTCGCCGCGCTTCACGCCCTGCGCGACCTCCTTCAGAGCGTTCGCCATGCGGCTGTTGTAGAGAATGCCGGCGGAAATGTGGAGCGATTGCACGAGCGGCACGGAGTTGCCCACCAGCGTCGCCATCGCGCGCGCGAAGCGGGAAGTTTCAGCTTTCCGCAGTGCTTCGCCGAGCAGCGGGATACGGAGGCGCGCCCCATCCCACCAGGCCCGGCCGGCCGGCGTTTTCCGATAAAACCGGAAAGCAATGGACCCACCCACCACGATCAGCGCCACAAGCCACGTCCAGTTCTGTACGATCTTGCTGAGCTCGAGCATGATCTTCGTGGGCGTGGGGATCTGCATGTGGCCGTCGTCGAAAATGCTGGCGAAGCGGGGGACGACGTAATCGAGCAGCACCAGCACCGAGCCCGCGCCCACCGCCGCCAGCAGAGCCGGATAAATCATCGACGAAATGATGTAACCGCGCAGCTCATCGCGGGAGCGCTCGAAATCCGCCAGGCGTTCGAAGATGCCCCCGAGACTGCCGGACGCTTCGCCGGCCCGCACCATGTTGATAAAGAGATCGGAGAAATAGACGGGGTGCATCGCGAGCGCATCGGCCAATGATTTGCCGCCCTTGATGGCCCTCAGAATTTCGGAAACGATGGTGCGGAAGCCGCCGCTCGTCGTGAGCTCGCTCGTGATGCTGAGAGCGCGATCGAGCGGCACGCCCGAGTTGAGCAGCGTGGAAAGTTCCTGGGTGAAGAAGAGAACGTCCTTGCGCCGGGAGCCGCCAAAAGCAGGCAGGTTGAAGTTGAACGCCTTCTTCTCTTCCGCGCCCACGTAGACCGGCGTCAGTCCCTGACGACGCAGTTCACGGGCAACGAGCGTGGTGCTCTCCGCCGTAATCTTCCCGGTTCGCAGCTTGCCGTCCGACCCAACCGCGCGATAGTGGAACGCCGTCGCCGCCATCAGAATTCCTGAGTGACCCTCGTGACTTCTTCAGCGGTCGTGACGCCGAGCTTCACTTTCGCCCAGCCATCTTCGCGGAGTTGGCGCATGCCGTTGCGCTTCGCGGCATCGGTGAGGCGGCTCGCGTCCGCGCCCGCCATGATGAGACTGCGTATCTCTTCATTGAGCTCCATCAGCTCGAAGATACCGGCGCGGCCTTTGTAGCCCGAGCCGTTGCAGATCTCGCAGCCAGCGCCGCGGAACGCGTCGACATACTCGCCCCAGGGGTTGAGCGCCCGGCCGGCGCTTTCGCGGCAGCCGGTACAGATCAGCCGCACCAGGCGCTGCGCCAAAATGGCGACGACCGATGAGTTGATCAGATAATTCTCCACGCCCATGTCGGTGAGGCGCGTAACCGCGCTCGGAGCGTCGTTCGTGTGGAGCGTCGAAAAGACAAAGTGGCCGGTGAGCGCCGAACGAATCGCGATATCCGCGGTTTCGCGATCACGAATTTCACCGATCATGATGACATCCGGATCCTGACGGACAATATGCCGGATACCGGCCGCGAACGTGAGCCCGATCGCCGGATTCACGTGGATCTGATTGATGCCATCCATCTGATATTCGACGGGGTCTTCGATCGTGATGATCTTCTTGTCCGGCAGATTGATGCGCTTGAGCGCGGAGTAGAGCGTGGTCGATTTGCCGCTGCCGGTAGGCCCGGTGACCAGAAAGATGCCGTGCGGGAGCGACGTGAAATGTTCCATGCGGGCGAGCATGTAATCGTCGAAGCCGAGGCGGCGCAGATCGTAGAAATCGCCGGCGGAGCGATCGAGCAGACGCATCACGACGCTTTCGCCGTAGAGCGTGGGCAGCGTGGAAACGCGGAGATCGACTTCGCGTCCCAGGATGCGCAGCTTGATGCGGCCGTCCTGCGGGAGACGGCGCTCGGCGATGTTAAGTTTCGCCATCAGCTTGAGGCGCGAAATGATCGCGGCCTTTAACTCGCGCGGCGGCTGTTCCTGATTGAAAAGCACGCCATCCACGCGGAAGCGCACGCGGAATTCTTTCTCGAACGGCTCAATGTGGATATCGCTCGCGCGTCTCTCAATGGCGTGGGCAATCATGGCGTTCACCAGACGGATGACCGGCGCTTCGCTCGCCATGTCGCGCAGGTGTTCGAGATCGTCTTCATCGCCCGTCGCCACTCCAACGGCCGCGCTTTGCCCTGCGGCTTCGCTGAAGTTGCGCTCGAGCGCATCGAGAATATCCTGCTCGGCGGCGAGTTCCGGCCGCACTTCGAGTTTCGAAAACGTCTGGACGGCGTTGATCGCTTCGAAGTCGAGCGGGTCAGCCATCGCCAGCGTGAGCACGCCCTCATCCACGGATACCGGAAAAATCAGCGACTGGCGCAGAAAGCGCGGTGACAGTCCCTCCAGTTCCGGAACGGCCGGCGCCGTGGTCAGCGTCGCGATCGGCAGGCCGAGCTGCGCGGAAAGCGCGTTGAGCAGATCGCGCTGGGCCAGATAGCCCATGTCGACGAGAATGCGGCCCAGCTTATCGCCGCGTTCGCGCTGGAGCTCAAGCGCGCGGTCGAGATCTTCCGGCGCAATGAGGCCGCGCTCGATCAGCAGTTCGCCGAGACGCATTGGGATGTTCGCGCCCGCGCCGGGCGCGGAACTGGATTGGGGGGTCACTCTTCGGAATGCTCCTCGAATAATGAAGCCATCTCTGCGGAGGAGGCGTGGCGCGCCACGGCGTCAGCCACTTTCCGGCGATTGGCGCAGACCGTTACCCGCGCCGGCAGTCCCGTACGGTCTTCCCAGGCGAAGTTGAACAGAAAGGCCTCGAAGGTGATCTGTTCATTGCCCGGCATGGCCGTCAGCGCCGTTGCTGCGCGCGCAATCATCTCCCGCATGGCGGCCTTCAGTACGGCCAGATTCTTCACCTTGCGATCGTGCGCGGAACGCCTTTCCTTCGGTGAAACGCTCGTGTGGAACGGATTCAGCGGCGGGAGACTAGCCAGCGTCAATTCGAACGTAACCACTGTACCCCCACCGGGCAGGTAAGTGCCGCGGGCATCGCCCAGCATGCCCCAGGGGTCGGCTGGAGCAGCCCGCAGACGAGTATTGGCTACCGCCTCTACTTCTTTCATGGTGGTCAGTGGAATCGCCGGCTTTGACGTCTGCGCCCAGGCGGCGGAGCCCATGATCAGAATGAATGCGACCCGCGCCGCATTACTGAACATAGGCGGCCTTCTCCGTCATCTGAGATTGCTTTTGCATGAAGGAGTAGCTCTGCTGCAGCGCGACCATCAGTTCCCGCTGCTTCGTCTCGTACTTCGCATCCACCGCATCGAGCGCCGTTTGCGTCAGGCGCGTATCGTCGGCGTGCGTTTTCTCCACCGCCTCGGATACGGCTTTGGTGACAGCCGCATCGATCTGCGCCTGCGAGGCGACGCCCGTCTGTACGATCGTCCGAATTTCCGGTTGCCGATGCGCCGAGGCGAAGACAAGTCCGGCCGACAGCACACACGCCGCCGCGAACCCGAGCCTCGCGCCCGAATTCCAGAACGCCCCCCACCATTTCTGCTTCGGCTCCAGCACTTTATCCGAAACGAACGCGATCCGCCGCGGTACTTCCACGTCCGGCAGTACCCGCAGCGCCGCCGTCGTCAGCCGCAGACGGTCGAGTTCCGCCGCGCAGCCGGCGCACGAAGCAAAATGCTGCTCCATGGATTTGCGCTCAGCCGGCGCCAGTTCATCGAAAGCATAATCGCGGACCAGATTCGCGCGATCACAGACTGGATCGTCGCTTGTACTCATCTCTCACCTCGTACATTCGCCGGAGCCAGTTCGGTTTTCAGCAGATCGAGCGCGGTGTAAAGCCGCGACTTGACCGTGGAAACCGGGCACTCCAGGACTTCCGCCATCTCGTCAAACTTGAAGCCTTCGTAGACTTTCAGGACAACGGCCTCGCGCTGCTCCGGGCTCAGGCGGTCCAGAGCGCCGCGCACCGCGAGCGAAAGATCGATCCCAATGCCGGGCGCCGTCTGCCGCTCGAAGAAATTCTCTTCGGGCGCCGTTTCCGGACGCTTCTTCCGAAACGCGGAGTAAGCCTCGTTATGCGCGATGCGGAACAGCCACGGCCCGAATCGCGCCATGTCGTCCAGCTTCCGGATGTTCTGATAAGCCTTCAAAAAAACGTCCTGGCTCAAATCCATGGAGTCGTCCGGATTTCCGGTCAGACGCAGAAGGTAATTGAAAACACGTTTTTCCCAGCGGGATACAAGGAGGTTGAACCCCTCAATATCTCCCTTTCGGGTGCGTGCTATCAGGTCGGCGTCTTCGACGGCCCGAAAGATCAAATTCCGGCTCCTTGCATGAAGACGCGTGACAGGCAGAAAAAGTCGAAGCGGCTAAGAGGATGAATAGGTTAATTTTAGCGCCTGCCGCCCGGATGGGGAAGCGAGTCGCGATCTACTTCGTATCTTCCTGAATCTGTTGGCTGATTCCGGGTTTCATCGTGGAACGGATCGGAGACCGCGACGGGTGTATCCTCGCGGTCTGTGACGGAAGCGCGCCAGTCGCGGCGGCTTCCTTTTGTGGGAAACCAGGCGGGCAGCGTCATCAGGAAATAATCGCCCAGCGCTGCTGCCTCGGCTTCATAGAGGCTGGATTTATCGCGAAGGGTTTGTTCCGTCAGGAGCGAAACGTCGAAATTCGGTTGCGATGCCAGTATTTTCACGAGACCGGAAACGTCGGCGGAAGAGATTCGTTTCTCCGGATCCTGCCGGTGCGCCTCAAAAAATTCCTGCAGACCGAACAGCGCCGCCATGTCGGTGAGGACGTGCCTCCCCATGGCAAAAGTGAACTCTGCCTGTCGCCGCAATTCGCCCTGCGCGCAAATCGCGGTCACCGCCGCGCAGTCGAGGATCGAAACCAGCGCCGTCAGCCAGGACTGGTTGGCGTGATGGGACCGAAAGTACGCCAGCATGGGGTACGAGATGTGACTTTCCAGAACTGAGGAAGCCCAATGTTCCCAGTTTTCCAGCTGGCGGATGACCTGATGCGCATCCTTCGAAATCGCGTTGAGCATGGCGCCCGCCGAGGGGGGCGAGCCCGCTCGCGCGTCCAGCAGCGAAATCGTCAGTTCCCGCGATGAGAAAGACTGATAGAACACAGGCAGGTAACCGATCA
>DASYCD010000311.1:0-4462 GCA_036500405.1 Bryobacteraceae bacterium | reverse complement strand
GACGCCTCAATCAGCGACTTCTTCGCGCCCTTCCGCGAAATGAAATTGATGACGCCGCCAATCGCGTCCGATCCATAAATGGACGACAACGGCCCGCGCACAATCTCCACCTGCTCGATGTTGCTCACCGGCAGCGTCGTCAGATCGAACGCGCCGCCGAGCAGATTCGTGCTGTCATTCACCGGAATGCCATCGATCATCACCAGCGTGAAATTCGATTGCGCGCCGCGAATCGAAACAGTCGTCAATCCACCGCCCGCGCCTGTCTGCGCAATCTGCAGAAACGGCGCCGCGCGCAGCAGATCCGCCGCGTTATCGGCATGGCTGCTCTCAATGTAATCGCGCGACAGGACCGTGACCGAGGCCGGCACTTCGGAAACCGGCATCCCCTGGGCTGTAACCGTGACGACAGTTGGAGCGGCATTATCCGGCTGCGGCGTCTGCGTGAATGCCAGACAGGCCGCCATACCCAGTCCGGCCAGAATTCGGCCCAGCCGAAAAACGGGAAGCGGTTCCATATTTTTAACTTTCAGCAGGATAACACCGGCGTTAGCTTTTTTTATCGATACGAAAATCGTCAAACGCGGCCACGTGCGCGCCCTTCACCCAGACGCCGGTGCGTCCGGGAGCCGAGAGCCCGGCATCGTCGGCCGTGAACAAGCTGCGATTGCCAAAAAAGACCTGGATTCTGGCCCCTCGGAACGCCACTTTGACGAGATGCCACTGCCCGGGACGAATCTCCTCGCGCCCGCCGCTTGAAACTACTTCCGATACGCCATTGCGCGTGCGATGCAGCACCACATTTCCCTCATCGTTCATGCTGAGAAGGTAAAAGTTGGCGGCGTCCTGATATCGCCAGACGACTCCGACTTCGGCGTCCGCCCGATGGCTGCCATCGATTCGAAACTTCACGGAGAGGTCGCCATCTTTGCAGACGACTTTGTCGAAGAGCGCAATCGGAGATTCGCCCTCAGTGGAAGGCGGCGCGGGGCTGAGCAGGACGTTGGGATGGCTCGGCGCAGACTTATCGGCCCGCACTTCCCATTTTTTGCCCGAGGCGGTGCTCCAGCCCGGCGGCAATTGCCCCTGCCGCGCCGCGTCATAATCCGCGCTTTCCGCCCCATAGCAGGCAACCACAAGCACTGCGAGCACCGCGACTTTCGTCAGCATCTGATACCAGTTTAGAGAGTCGCTCTGAATCAGTTGCTGCTGTCGTCACCGGGAGCGGATAGCTTCGTCCATTCGGGCGCACAGTTGCTCGTCGCGCGCGTGGATCTTCAATGCTTCTTCGGCTTGCGCCGGGACTAAGCCGGTTCCGGAACGCATCAGTTCCAGCAGGAAGTCAATCGCCGCTTCTACCCGCGATGTGGAAAGCGCCAGCAGAATCGCACGACGGCCTTCGCGGTCGATCGTGCTCTGAAATTTTCCCTTCAGCCAGTCCACCGCGTCGGGCCTGCGGCTGGCGCCCAGCGCGAGAATCGCGGCTTCGCGCAACTCCGCGCTCCCCGAAGACGCCGCCTTCGCGACCACCCGCACGCCCTCGGCGCCTTCCAGATTGAGAATCGCCCCGAAGCATTCCGACATGACCTCCGGCTCCTTATCGCCGGTGATCATCTTAAAGCGCAGCAGCAGAGACGCGGGCTCGCTCCCCACAACCGCAATCGCGCGAATCACGCCTGCCCGAACCTTCCATTCGCCGTCACCCAGCAGCGGAATCATATCGCGCAGCTTATGCGGCCATGTGCTGTTCGCCAGGCCCATCGCACAGACCTCACGTAATTCGGCGGCGGTATCGATCGGCGGCCCGTACGATCCCTCCATCTGGATATAGCGCATTCCGCGCAGATACAACTCCGCCGTATCGTGCTCCAGCGCAATCAGAGCGCGGGCGATGGCAATCATGGCGGCGCAGGCTTTGTCGATCAATGCGCCCTTCGCCATCATGCGATCGAAAGCAGATTCCATGGCAGGCGCGAGATCAGCCCAATGAGCGTTCCCCGCGAGCCGAGCCGCTTTCGCCACCACCAGATTCGATTTCGCCGCAAGCGCTTTCGTGAATTCGGCTTTAGCCTCCGGCGAATCCAGAGGGATTTCATCCAGCCGCGCAATCGCGGAGAGGATGGGATCGTTTTTCACCGTTGTTCTTTTAACCCCGGGCCGCAACTACCGACGCCTGCACGCCCTGTTCGGTGAGAGCGCGCGGGCGCAGCCGGATCAGACGGTTGGGTGAATACGGCATGTCGAGCGTGACCGGCACGAAGTTGCCGGTCAGCGCACGGCCTGGAGGATCGAGCGTCACCGCGACGAAATCGCGCCCCAGCAAACTTTCGCGAAACGCACGATTCTTCGCCGCCGCGAGTTCCCGCAAGATGCGATTGCGGTCGCGCCGGACACGAATCGGCACCTGATTGGGCATCTCCGCCGCCGGCGTGCCGGGCCGTTCCGAATACGTGAAGACGTGCAGATACGTGAACGGCAGCGTTTCCATGAACTGCCGCGATTCCTCGAACAGCTCATCGGTTTCGCCCGGAAAACCCACCATCACGTCCGCGCCAATCGCCGCATCCGGCATGAGCCGTCGCGCGGTGAGAACACGATCCGCATAATGCCGCGGCCGATACTTACGATGCATCCGGCGCAGAATCGTATCCGACCCGGACTGCAGCGGCGCGTGCACATGCTTCGCGATGCGCGGCGATTCCGCCATCAGATGCAGCAGATCGTCGGTGAAATCCATCGGCTCAACTGAGCTCAGCCGGATCATCTCGATCGGCGTCTCATCGAGTACCCGCCGCAGCAGATCCGCCAGCCGCATCCCGCTGCCGGCCTCCCTGCCCCACCGCCCCAAATTGATTCCGGAAAGCACAACCTCGCGATAGTTCGTCGCCAGCGCACGCACCTGCGACACCACATCATCCGCGCTCACAAACCGGCTCCGGCCCCGCACGAACGGAATAATGCAGAACGAACAGCGATTGTGGCAGCCATCCTGAATCTTGAGCGTGGGACGCGTGCGGTCCCCCGGCCCCGGATTAGATGCCGGATCCGTCTCCGCAATCGGCGCGGTGAGAATATCACGCGTCTCAAAAATATCCCCGGTCAGAATCCGGCCGCCCGAAACCTCGCCGTGATACGGGACCGCGGCGGATTCCACCATTAGATCCGCGATCTGTGTCTTATGAGAATTCCCCACCACCCACTCGACGCCCTCCATCTTCGCCAGCTCTTCCGGCGCTCGCTGCGCATAGCAGCCGGTCACCAGAATGCGCGCCGCCGGATTCTCGCGCCGCACGCGCCGAATCGTGGAACGCGCGTCCTCATCCGCCGTCGAGGTCACGGTGCAGGTATTCAGAATGACGATATCCGCTGCTTCGCGCGCCTCCGCGAGCGGCATTCCCCGCCCCGCGAGCTGAGCTTCGAGCGCGGCGCCATCCGCCTGCGTGGCGCGGCAACCGAAATTCTGCACAAATATAGTCGGACCCGCCATCAAGCCCATTTTCGCAAAGCCTTATACTCGTATTAGCCAACCATTTCCATGGGAGAATCGAGCATCCTCTGGCTGCGCGTCGCCGCGTGCCTGTATTTCGTTGGATTGATTGAGGCTATCGCCACAATCCTGCGCCGCCGCGAGACCTTTTTTCGCCTCGCCGCCGGCCTCTTCAGCGCCGCAGTGATGTTCCATATCGTGTCGCTGGTGGACCAGGGCCGCGCGATGGGCCGGTTCCCCGCCACGGACATTCTCGACAGCATGTCCCTCTGCGGGCTGATTGTGGCTTTAACGTTCGTCGCTATTCGCTGGCGCTACAAAGACGAAGCCGCCAGCCTGAGCGTCTTCGTTTTCCCGCTCGTATTTCTGATGACGTTCATGGCGGCGCTGCGCAATCCCGTCGCCACCTGGAGCAGCGAGACCGTGCGTGGCGCATGGCTCATGGTCCACGTTGTGGCTGAACTCCTGGGCTACGCGGCGCTGCTGTTCACCGCGATCGGCTCCCTGCTTTATCTGCTCCAGGAACGCCAGCTCAAAAGGAAATCAATTCCGTCCGTTTACCGATTCCTGCCACCGCTCGGCACTTTGGATGACCTCATCCTCAAATCGCTCAGCGCCGGATTCGTCTGCATCACCGCCGGGCTGATCATCGCGATCGTCTGGGCATTCATCGAACACGGCACGCGCTGGATTGGCAACAGCAGCATCACGCTCTCATTCGTCACCTGGGGCGTTTGCCTGGCGCTGGTTTTCTTTCGCATCAGCGCGGGCTGGCGAGGACGCAAGGCGGCAATTTTGTCGCTGGTCGCCCTTGGATTCTGCGTGATTACATTCGCCGCGCATGCCGGCCTGCAGGACCGGCTCTTGTAATGAAGCTGCTTCTCACAGGATTGAGCCACAAGACCGCGCCCATCCAGGTGCGCGAAAAGCTGGCTATTTCCGAAGCGGAGATTCCGCGCGCGCTCCAGGAATTGC
>DASYCD010000310.1:0-20856 GCA_036500405.1 Bryobacteraceae bacterium | reverse complement strand
CGGATGTACTATGTTGGTGCTTGGTGATTGGATTTGGGCGTAACATGGATTGCCTGTGGCGCCGTGAAAAACAGCGCGGTTAGGCGATCCAGAGGAGGGTCAGAGTGATAGCGGAGAGGCGTCGAAAGCGAGGCTCGGGATTTTACTCCGTTTACTCCGTTTTCGGGCTTTTCCGTGCAGGCATTGATTTCTCGATGGTTTGCAGTTGTCAGAATGCATAGCCCTGGTCGCATTTGGTCTTTATTTTCAATTGCGTACCAGATTCCCAAGCTGGACGTCGCGGGTTCGAACCCCGTCTCCCGCTCCAACTTTTTCAACAACTTGGGAACGCCGCAAAATCTTCCACTCCAAAACACTCCACTAAGCGGCCAGAACAGCAGTTTCAAGCCGCTCTGCTGTCACTGCACGCTCTTCAACACTGGTGCGTGTATAAACGTCCAGTGACACGCCAATCCCATGGCCCCGCTGGTCGGCGGAGACCTTAGGATCGATTCCGGCGTCATGACCCAAACTTGCATTGGAAAATTGGCCAGTGAAGCCCCTTCGGTTCGAGCATGGGCTTCATCTCCTGATGCCAGACGTTGTCCTTCCACAGGGGCTTCAGTGGGCTCTCCGAAGCGAAGAGCCAAGCTGTCGGGCTATCCCCTACCCCCTGCAGCCATTCCTGTCGCAGAGCGGCCGTCCTGGGTGGAATATTGGCCGTCCTGCGAGATGTCAGCGTCTTCGACGTGTCGATGTCTCCTCGATAGACTCGCTGCTCGATGACGGCTTGTCGGCAGTCTTCGGTTATGTGTCTCCGCTGCAATCCGAGTATTTCTCCGGGCCGGAGGCACGCGAATATCGCGATTTGGGCGATGACCCTTCGCGCAATCCGAGGCTTTCGATAAGTTGCTTGACCTCCTCTCCTGTCATAATGCGCTTTCCCACACCGAGGCCTCCTTGGGGGTATAGAGGGAAGCGGTCGGATCACGCTGGATATAGCCCCCGGCAATCGGTAATTTTGCGATTGCCTTTGGCCGCGATCGTATCCGTCACGCCTTCGCGCATCGCTTTGCCACCGAAGATGCTCATCATCCGCCCCAGAGCTCCGGCGAACTGCACCTGATCTTTTACCTGCGTTTTGATGTCAGCGCGCAGAGCGATGGTCGAGCAAAGGAGAAACACAATCGACCATAGTTTCAAGGGACCTCCTCATGAACTGCTGTAAATGTAAACCGAACCCGGCTTTAATGGAATCCAGGCGGGTTATCGTCGGGTAATTGATTTCACGAATGGCGTCGATGGCAAGGTTCGAAGGCCAGGAAAACAGGGCGAATCAGCGGCCACAAAGAGGCGTTTGCCGCTCGTCAATGTCCAGTGAGGCTCGCACGGCCAACATCGGCTTCCGGTGGAGCAGGAGCGGGCGGAACGCGAGGAAAGCACGATTGACCTACCAGTTGGAAGGATGGTGAACTTTCGGAACAGGTACGAGTTGGAGCCTCGTGGCCATGTTCACAAGGTCAGGAAGGGAATCAGCCTTCATTTTTTGCATTACTCTGCCTCGATGTGCCTTTACTGTGATCTCGCTGATCCCAAGCTCGCCGCCGACCTGTTTGTTCAAGAGGCCGGACACCACGAGCGACATGACTTCACGCTCGCGAGGGCTGAGTGCCGCGTAGTGGTCCCGAAGCACCCGTAGCTCAGCCTCTTGCCCGAGTGCGAGCTGGCTGCGTTCCAGGGCGAAGCTGATGGCGGTCAACAGTATCTCGTCGTTGAACGGCTTTGTCAAAAACTCAACCGCTCCCGCTTTCATAGCCTGGACCGTCATCGGAACATCACCGTGACCAGTAATGAAGATGATCGGCATCTCGACCCGATCGACCGCAATTCGCTTCTGCAGATCGAGACCGTTGAGATCCGGAAGACTCACGTCAAGCACCAGGCAGCTAGGCACAAGAACTCGCCGGCGCGCGAGGAATTCCTGTGCGGATGCGAATGTTTCCGGCCGCCACCCCGCGCATTGGATCATCAGTTCCAGCGATTCCCGAACCGAGACGTCGTCGTCAACGACAAACACAACTGGTGTCGCACGCGACGCGGGGAGTGGCTTTGCATCCAGTCCAGGCGTGTTCATCGAATTCATTCAACTCACCTGCAGGGCTGAATTCAACGCATTCAGCAGCGCCGTTTCCGTAAATGGTTTGAACAGGCATTCCACGGCGCCCTGTGCCAACAGGCGTGGACGGATGTTCTCATCTCCGTTGGCTGTGATGAAGACGATCGGAATTTTATGTCGTCGACGTCTCAACTCCTGCTGGAGGTCGGGACCCGACATTCCAGGCATAGCGATGTCGAGGATTAAACAGTCGGTTTGGGCAACGCTGTCGGACGTTAGGAACCCCTCGGCCGAAGGGAACACGTTCACTGCGAAACCGAACTCCTTCAGCAAGTCGGGCAACGACTCCCGAACGGACTCGTCGTCGTCGATCACGGACACGAGCGCACCTTTAGCCATTACCATTCCTCGCTGCGCTGACCGTTTCCGACACCTCCGGCCTGCGCATATCGTTCGAATCGGGGGCGCGATTCGGATCCTCCGCTGCACAAGGGATGGAAAAGAAGAACGTCGCACCCGGGCCATCATTCGGCGTTGCCCATAAACGGCCATGATGGCGCTCGATAATCGAACGGCTGACGGAGAGGCCGATCCCCATCCCCTCACTTTTGGTTGTGTAGAACGGTTCAAAAACCCGGTCCACACACTCGGGTTCGAGGCCGACTCCCGAATCCTGTACGCTCAGTTGCACACAATCTCCCTGGTCTCGTTCCGTTCTGATCACCAACTGCCTGGGGCGGTCGTCGATGGCGCTCATCGCATCTGAAGCATTCATCAGCAAATTCAGGACGACTTGCTGGAGCTGAACACGATCACCTGCGACAGGTGGAAGATCGACCGCAAGCTCCGGACGAAGGATCACCCTCCTTTTCTGAAGGTCGCTCCGCGAGAGGGCAATCACTTCTTCCGTAGCCTGGTTCAGGTCCATGGATTCTGCCAGGACGCTCTTTTTCGCGAAGAGAGCGCGCAATCGGCGAATCACATCGGAAGCACGATGGCCATCGCGAATCGTACGTCGGGCGGTTTCGAGCGCGCCCTCCACGTTCGGCGGATCTGCGGCCAGCATGCGGAGGCAGGTGCTCGCATTGGTGATGATACCGGAGAGCGGCTGATTGACTTCATGCGCAATCGATGCCGTTAACGCTCCGAGACTGGTGACCCTTTGCATATGCGCCAGTTCCGACCGAACCTCGCCAAGTGCTTCTTCCGAAATCCGGCGCTGTGTAACGTCCTGGACAGCGCCGATGTACTCCAGCACGCCATTTTGATCCTGGGTCGCGTGAGCGACAAGGTGCAGGTACTTGACGGATCGGTCCGGAAACTGCAGGCGGTGTTCATATTCGAAATTTCTGCCGTTCCGAGCGTTCTCCAACATGTCATACATCATCGGCATGTCGTCCGGGTGAACCCGGCTGGCGATCAGTTCCAGTGTCATTGGCACATTCGGTTCGAACTCGAAAATCCGATAGACGGTTTCAGACCAGGCGATTTCGCCGGTCGCAACTCGCCAGGAAAAGCTGCCAGTAGAACTGAGGCGTTGGGCCTTGGCGAGAAAGGCTTCGCTCCGCCGCAACTCCTCTTCCGAGCGTTTCCAGCCCGTGAGGTCGCGTAGATAACCAGTGAAGGACGGCGGTCCTTCCAATGGGATGCGCGTAATCGTGAGTTCTACGGGGAATTCGCTGCCGTCGGCGCGTAGCGCCGTCGCCTCGATGCGCTTTCCGAGCAGACGCGCCTCGCCTGTTGCCAGAAACCGGGAAAACCCCTGACGGTGCTTCTCACGCATGGCCATCGGAATGATGACATCCGCCAGCTGCTTGCCAATGACGTCGTTTCGGCGGTGCCCGAATGTGCGTTCCGCCGCCGGATTGAACTCAGTGATACAGCCCTCGTGGTCGATCGTCACGATACAGTCGAGAGCTGAGTCGAGTACAGCCGCTTTGCGCGCCTCACTCTCCTTCAGCACGGCGTCACTTTGTGCGCGTTCGATCGCAATGCTCGCGATGTGGCTGAACTGCTCGATGAGGCTTTGCTGGCTCGGAGTGGGAGTTCCGGGTTCGTCATAGTAAATCGCGAACGCTCCCAAAACCTTGCCGGCCGTGGACGAGATCGGCGTTGACCAGCACGCTCGCAGCCCATGCGCCAGGGCCATGGGGCACCATTCGTATGCCGCCCATCGCGTCTCCGACGTCAGGTCAGCCGCGATGACTTGTTCGTTCAGGTACGCCGCCATCGCGCAGGGACCCGAATCGACATTCACAGGTCGGCCAATAATTGAGGTGATGAAACTCGCCGGAAGGCTCGGCGCGGCTCCGTGTTCGAGACGCGCACCACTCGGGTCGACCAATACGACGCTGGAATAGCAGCCTCCAGCGGTATCTTCCACCAGCCGGCATAACGCATCGAGGATGACGGGAAATGGACAACCGCGCGCCAGCATTTCCAGGAAGCGCTTTTCCTCAGCGAGCAGAAGTTCACCCCGCTTCCGGGCGTCAACATCGGTTTGTATAACGTACCAGCAAACGATGCATCCTTCCCTGTCTCTCAAGGGGAAGCCATTGATGCGGAACCAGCGGTAGACGCCATCTGCGCGGCGGTAGCGGCTCTCGATTTCATACGGCCGGCCGGTTTCGACCGCTCCACTCCAGGCGGCGATCACGTTCGGCAGGTCATCCGGATGAACCAGGTCAGCAGTTGCCCAACCCCTCAACTCCTTAGACGTTCTCCCGAAGTATTCCAGGACCAGGCGGTTAACCTGTTCCACTTCACCGGCCGGTGTCAGGACAGTAACGAGGGCCGGAATGCCATTCAGGATTTGCGTGCGCGCCAGCTTCAGTGCCTCCTCGGACCGTTTTTGGATCTCAATATCAGTACTTACCCCGTACCATTTGGTTACCTGTCCCGCTGGGTTGCGCAATGGATTGACGCAAAGGAGGAACCAGCGATACTCCCCGCCGGAATGTCGCATACGGGTTTCCGCCTCACTCGGTTCGCCCGAGTCCAGCACGGATCGCCACCATCCGAGTAGTTTGGGCAAATCGTCAGGGTAGATCGCGGTCTGCCAGCCCGACCCACGAGCGTCCTGGAGGCTGAGGCCGGTGGCTTCGCACCAGCGCCGATTCACGAAGTCCACCTCACCGTCAGCGAGCGCGGTCCACACCAGCGCGGGAAGGGTATCGGCGAAGCAACTGAGCTCGCGCTGCACTTCGGTACCTGCCTGACCGCCCATGACTCGAGGGTGAACTACTGTTCGCCCGATGTCTATCATACTTTGGTGTCAATCCGCTCGTTTGTCTCAACACTGCAGATCCTCTCGTTCCAACAGGATTGAGCCCCAACCCAGCATTACCGATAGCCACCCGAGGCCGTGACAGTTTCACCTGTAAGCCATCCGGACTCCGGGGAAGCCAGAAAGACCGCAATGGATGCAATGTCCTCCGGTTGCCCCACGCGTCCAAGGGGGGTTTGTTGCACCAGTTGCTTTTTGAAATCGCCTTCCATGATCCCCAAACGATGGGTCCCCTCCGTCTCAATGCCAGCCGGGTTAATCGAGTTGACCCGGATCCTCCTGCCTCCAAGTTCCTTCGCAAGCACGCGCGTGACGGCATCCACCGCGCTCTTACTGGCTGAATAAACTACCGACATCGGTGGCGCGCTTGAACTCGCGATCGAGCCGATGTTGATCACGCTGCCTCCTTCCACCCCGAAATGCCTCGCCGCCTCCTGCGTTGTCAAAATCAATCCCAGGACGTTGGTGTTGAACTCCCGGTGAAACTCGTCTTCCGTGACCGACTCCAGTGGATCGAACTGAAAGACCCCCGCGTTATTCACCAGCACACCCAACGATCCGAAAACCTTCTCTGTTTCTGCAAAGAGCCGTCGCACATCTTCCGCTTTCGATACGTCGCCCTGGATCGCGATCGCCCTGCCGCCTCTGTTACTGATTTCGGCCACAACGCGGTCCGCGCCCTCCTTACTTGAGGCGTAGTTCACCACGACCGCCGCGCCGGCGTCTGCCAAGCCCTTCGCGATCCCAGCGCCGATTCCTTTCGACGCGCCCGTCACAACTGCCACGTTACCTGTCAATTTGCTCATGGAAATATCTCCTGCTTACAACTCCACGATGAACTAATGTTTGCCGGACGTCGATCATACTTTGGTGTTGTAATTCCGTTTGCGTAGTTCTCCCGGCGCACCGACACCATCGTCCAATAGATTCTTTTTCGCTCTTCAGGCTTAATCGAATTGGGGTTCGGATGCACGCACCGGAGCCCTTGCTAACTGTCCAGTCACGAATAATGCCATGAGCATCACAAAGCGGCTGGCGGCTTCGAAATGCGTGCGTCGAAAAGGAAAAGAAAGGACATTATGAAAATCGTAGTGATCGGTGGTAGTGGACTCATCGGAAGCAAACTCGTCAACATGCTTCGTACGCGCGGGCATGAGGTGGTAGCGGCGTCACCCACATTCGGCGTCAATACGCTGAGCGGAGAGGGACTGAATGAAGCACTGGAAGGCGCCTCAGTGGTGGTGGATGTATCGAACCCCGCGTCCTTCGAGGCCGCGGCCGCCATGAGCTTCTTCGAAACATCAACCCGGAACCTGCTGGCCTGTGAGGCCACGGCTGGCGTGGGGCATCACGTCGCGTTGTCCGTTGTAGGCATGGAGCGGCTGCCCGAATATGGCTATTTCCGCGCAAAACTCGTTCAGGAAAACCTGATCAAAGCCTCCTCGATTCCATACTCGATCGTCCGCGCGACGCAGTTCTTCGAGTTCATTGGCAGAATCGCGGATGACGCTACGCGGGGCAACACAGTCCGTCTCTCATCGGCTCTTATCCAGCCCATGGCTGCGGACGATGTCGCTGGCGCCCTGGCCAGAGTTTCGGTGGGGACGCCGGTCAACAGCACCGTTGAGATCGCCGGACCGGAACCGTTTCATCTCGATGAGCTCATTCGGCACGATCTGAACGCGCTCAACGATTCACGTAAAGTTATCTCCGAACCGCACGCGCATTACTTCGGCGGAGAACTGAAGGAGAGAACACTCGTTCCTGACAATGATGCGCAACTCGGCGAAACTCGTTTTGAGAGCTGGCTCAGTCAGTACGCAGATCAGCGCCCGAGTAAAAGCCTTCAGCCGCCGGCAGGCGCCAGCCGTCGTGAACGCTTTTCGGGGAGCTCAACATTAATGGTTGTGTTTGCGGCTCTCGTAGTCTGCATTCTGGCCCTGAGCGGCTCCCTGACGGCCCAGGCAAAGGAGGCGCAGGAGACGATCACGTCCCTCCTCACCAATGACCTGTCGGGAGTCCCTGGCAAGGAAGTTCTGATGTACACCGTCGATTTTCCTCCGGGTTTTGCCAGCCCCATCCACCGGCACAATGCGCAGGTGTCTGTCTACGTGCTCGAGGGCTCCGTTGTGATGCAGGTGAGGGGCGGAAAAGAAGTCACGCTGGGGCCAGGCCAGAGCTTTTACGAAAGCCCCAAAGATATTCACGTCGTCAGCCGGAACGCAAGTAGTACAAAGCCGGCAAAATTCCTTGTGTCCCTGATCCACGACAAGGGCGATCCGCTCGTGATACCAGCAAAGTAAACAACGACTGGGCAAGACCAGCTTGAGACCGGGACAGGCGGCTTCCGCCGCCTGTCCCGGTTGATAGAAATACGATTTTAGAAACCAAAAGGAGTAAAGAATGTCTTCCAGATGGGGTAGTTTAAGTTCGGTAGTTTTACGATATGGGCTGGGGCTGGGGTTTCTTTCAGCCGTGGCTGACAGATTCGGTCTGTGGGGAGCGTTTGGGCAGCCAAATGTCGAGTGGGGAAATTTCTCGCGGTTCCTGGAATATACACAGACCCTCAACTGGTACGTGCCGGCGGGTATGATTCCGCTGCTGGGGATCGTCGCCACGTGTGCTGAAACTGTTTTCGGCATCCTTCTTCTCGCCGGCTGGCGAACACGCACCACCGCGCTGTTGAGCGGACTTCTTCTGCTGACGTTCGGCCTGGCAATGACCATTGCGCTCGGAATTAAGGCGCCCCTGAATTTTGCCGTCCTCACCGGGGTGGGAGGAGCATTGCTTCTGGCAAATTGCGAAAAATTTCCGTTTAGCGTGGACGAACTACTGTCCCGTCGAACCCATTCGGTGAACGGATGAAAGCACCTCTGTTCCGGCGCTGCCGGTCCCCGCTGTAGCCTCTGTGCTGCGGGGAACAGAGAACGAGAACGAGGCGCCCGGCCCATCATTCGGCGCCGCCCAAAGACGGCCGCGCAATCACCTCTCTTGTTGCCTCATTAAGGTCCACGGCTTCAGTGGTGGCCTCGTTCCTGACAAAGAGCGTACGAAGTCTCGCGATCACCTCGGACGCGCGTTTGCCATCGCGAATTGCACGCGGCGCGGTTTGGCGCGCGCCCTCGATATCCGGAGGCTCATTGGCAAGCATCCGGAGACAGGTACTGGCATTGGTGATGATTCCCGACAGCGGCTCGTTCACTTCGTGCGCGATCGAGACAGTCAGGACGCCAAGGCTCGTGATTCTGGCTACGTGTGCGAGTTCCGACCGGGCTTTGGTGAGTGCCTCTTCCGAAAGGTGGCGTTGTGTCACATCCTGAGCGGCGCCGATGTACTCGCGTCGGCCATCTTTGTCCTGGCTCCTGTGACCGATCAGGTGCAGGTGCTTGATTGCCTGGTCGGGCATCAGCAGCCGGTGCTCGTACTCGAAGTTGCTGAAGCCGCGTCGCATCCATCGGATCATGCAATCCCACAACACCAAATCGTCCGGATGGAGGCGACTGGCGATCAGGTCCAGCGTCACGGGGACAGCCGCTTCCGCCTTCTCACGCTCGCGGATCTGGAATTTGAGTTCGTCGATGGACGCCAGCGCCTGATACGCCGTGGAGGCGAATTTGCCGAGCCCGGTCACGAGGCGCTCATCTTCCGCGTCGAACCTGCAACAAATCCTCCCGACGCCCTTGCCTGCAACATAGAACGGAACCAGCAGACACTCCTCCGCCGCCGGGATGACTGGCACCAGATACGGGTAACGCCGCTCGAGCGTTTGAAGAGCAGAGTCCGATTGCGATCCAGCACGTCGCCGCAGGGACCGAACTCACGCGAGTTCCTCCCCCGCGTGCGGCTTCCAGATCCCGACGATCGCTGGCCAACAGAAACGTTTTCCCCATGCTGCGTCGTTGGCAGACTGATTGGGAGTCGGCGAGTGCGCTGGCCAACATCACGAAAGCGCGGTTCTCTTTCTCGTAGTCGGGCGCGCGGTGTGGGCGACGACGCAACTCCTCTGCGTAGAGGATCGACGCAAGGGGAACCGCCCCCGTGCGATCTGAAACGTCGAGAGGAGAATCATCTCTCGCTTACCAGAGTCGGTCATGTCCTCCTCCCCCAGGCTGCTTACGCCGAACCGAGTTTCAAGGTTGGGCCTATTGGATGCGCGGTGAACCCATTTTTCGATGGGCGGTCCCTCCCGCCGGCGTTTTGGCGGCCTTTGGCGTGGCTATGAAGTGGTTGTCCAGGGAGGCTTCTTCAAGGCTTGCGCCGCGAACCCGCGGAGATCGCGTATACAAACGAGCGTAGTTCCGGCAGTGGATCGTCCGAGTTCTCAATGCCATCCGTCAGATGAAGCGGGTCAAACGCCAGCATCCGTTCCGCCGCGACACTATCAGGCACTATGGACTTGATCGTGATGACGCCGAGTTCGACTGTTTGCCGATCGGCGGGCCAAACCAGCGATGAGTCGTCTGTGCGGTCGGTGGGTCCAGCGAGTTGCAGAAACAGACGGTAGCGGACCGGGCCTTCCCCCAGGCGGGACCTCAGACCTTCGCGGAGGAAATCGGGAGACTTCGATTTGGCTGTTGCCTCGTCCAGGAATTCTGTCCCGCTGACAGGCATGATCTGATAGCGGCCCGACTGGACCTTCTCGTTACTGTTGACGAAGCGGAATGCGTTGTTTCCGAAGAAGGCTTCCTGGTCGAATCCCGCAGGCACGGCGTGATTGTCCTGAACATATTTCAAAGCGCGAGGATGGGTCCCCAAAAAGCCTTCCACGGGCCAGGGATGCGGGCGTGAAGGATCAGTTGCGGACACGGCCTGCAGCAGGGACAGGAACTCTTCTCCCGTGCCCACGACGAAACCGTTGTGGGACATCGCTACAATGTCGACGCCATCGCCAGTCATGAAGCGAATCGCCATTCCCTGCGGCCCGGCGTCCGGCGAGTTATCCGGAATGTGAATGTCGGGGGCTCCATCCGAGAAACGCACAGTCACCGGGACCGTGCCCTCGCGAAAATGAGCAGCACGAGATACAGACGCGGCCTCGCGCGACGCCTCAAAAATGCCCTCGCAGACAATGCCCTTCGGGTGGGTGAAGCGCATTCCCGCCTTTCCGCTGGGTGACTGGCTCATCAACGCTGCAATCTGCTGCGCCAGATCAAGACTGGAAGCGCCAGTCAGGGCGCTGCCGCAAATCAATGCGATCAAAATCGTTTTGTTCATTGGGTTTTTTCCATTTCAGTTGGCTCAATTGCGGGCTATTTTCCGCTGATGCGATTAAGCCAGAACAAACGGTCCGGATCCATTGGACGATGGTGTTGACGACACTTTGGTATCACTGATGCGACTTGCCAGCCGCGCCGAGGCGGCGACAGTTACCTCTCGCCAGCCGCGGGGCGCCGAGATTGACAGTGCATCCGTTGAGTGGAACTCATTGATCCAATCTTCCGCCGAAAGTTGGGCTTGCTCCGAACCGTAGAGATCCGTTACCACCGTGATGAACGCGCCAATCTCTCGCTCCGCCATTGCCATTAGTTCGGCGCAACCTGGACTGACAATGTCATTCGATTGGTCGAACGCCGGACTTTTCGATCTCATGCTGCTGCTCACCTTGTACAGCTTTGATTAAGACGGAAGCGCGATGGCAATTCCATTGGACGAAAGTATTGCTTTGTGCTCGCTCTGCGAGTTCCTCGCGCCCGATACTAACGTCCTATAGATTCACTTTACGGATTCTGGCTTAATCGCATCAGAGGCCCTATCCGAAATGAATTTCATAAAAGCTGCCGCCGTACAACTAAGCCCTGTGCTCTACAGTCGCGAAGGCACGGTAGACAAGGTTGTGCAGAAGATTGTGGAGTTGGGCCGTCAAGGCGTCCGCTTCGCGACGTTTCCAGAGACGGTGGTACCTTACTACCCGTATTTCTCTTTTGTGCAGCGGCCCTTCGAGGTGAATACGGAATACCTCCGGTTGCTTGACCAGGCAGTGACCCTACCCTCGGCCGTCACTCATGCGATTGGTGACGCTTGCAGGCAAGCCGGAATGGTGGTGTCCATCGGCGTGAATGAGCGCGACGGCGGAACGCTCTACAACGCGCAGTTGCTGTTCGATGCCGATGGCTCCCTGATTCAGCGCCGCCGTAAAATTTCCCCTACCTATCATGAGCGCATGATTTGGGGTCAGGGCGACGGGTCCGGACTACGAGTTGTTGACAGTGCAGTGGGGCGTATCGGTCAACTGGCGTGCTGGGAACATTACAACCCCCTGGCTCGCTACGCGTTGATGGAAGGTGGCGAGCAGATCCACTCCGCGATGTACCCTGGCTCGTTCGGGGGCGACCTTTTTTCCGAACAGACCCAGGTTAATATCCGCCAACACGCACTGGAGTCCGGTTGCTTCGTGGTCAACGCCACGGCCTGGCTGAATGCCGAACAGCAGGTTCAGATTATGAAGGACACGGGGTGCCCGATCGGCCCGATCTCCAGCGGTTGCTTCACGGCGATCGTGTCGCCGCAAGGCGAACTAATGGGTGAGCCCCTGCGCACCGGTGAAGGGGCCGTGATTGCCGACCTGGATTTCTCCCTGATCGACAGGCGTAAGGCAAAAATGGATTCGCGCGGCATCTATAGTCGACCGGAACTCCTCAGCCTGTTGATTGATCGCACGCCCGCCGCTCATCTCGAAGAACGCAGCGCTCGCCGTATTTCCATCGCGGTTGAGGGCGATGCGCATTGCGCCACCGCCGAAGGAGAATCGCGATGACAACGACGGGTCCGCGAGAAATTCCCTTTCAGGGTGTTCGTATCCGGTTCGACAGCAGGAAAAGTTTTGATGAACTGGTGAGGGCACTGCTTGCCGACGTTGGTGAAAAACCGTTGGCGATCGACGATCTTCCTGCGAAGTTTGAAAGCTGGGAATTGTACAAGGCCGAGGTCGAATCCCACGTGGGGCCCAGTGGCTTCATTTTGTTCGCCCTGCTGAATCATGGGGCATGGATCAGGAAGGTCCACCTCCAGCAAAAAGTACTGCGCCTGATTATCGGCAACCCTCTGCTGGCTATTACTATGCTGCGTCATGATTTGACGGCGGGGCTGTTCGCGCCGGTGGAACTTATCGTGATTGAAGAAGGCGGTGATCAGAGCAGCCTGACATATGTAAGGCCCTCATCACTTATGGTCGTCGAGCCGAACGAACCTCTGCTCACGGCCGCGAGGGAACTTGATGCGAAGCTCCAGGCACTGGCCACAAAGGTGACGTCAGCGTAATCCACGCGTTAAATCTCAGTCCGCACACATAAGGAGTCCAATCATGGCAACGTCAACGTTAATCGACTTGTATTCAACGAGTACAAGTCCGGAAAAGATGCGGTCACTGTTAGACCACCAGCGAGCGGCTTTCCTGAAAGAAGGATCGCCGACCTACGAGGTCCGTCTTAATCGGACGGAACGCCTCATCGCGCTTATGGTCGATAACCAGGACAAGATCACAGATGCCCTGAACGACGATTTCGGTCATCGCAGTAAAGAAGAGTCTCTGTTTGCCGACGTATTGTTTATCGTCGACAGCTTCAAGTACAATTTGCGCCATCTGCGCGAGTGGATGCAGCCTGAGATCCACGAGGCGATGTTCCCGGACGCCGAGGCTCGCGTCGAGTACCAGGCGAAGGGGGTTGTTGGAGTGGTGAGTCCCTGGAATTTTCCATGGAACCTCGCCTTCAATCCCATCGGTTATGTCGTCGCCGCCGGAAATCGGGTTATGTTGAAACCCTCCGAGCTGACGCCTGTTACGTCGGCGTTGATGGCGAAGCTTGTGAGCCAATATTTCGATGAAGTGGAGTTCGCAGTCGTTCAGGGCGGTTCCGAGAGTGGAGCAGCCTTCACAGCGCTACCCTTCGACCACTTAATGTTCACTGGTAGTACGAAAGTGGGTTCGGCGATTATGCGCGCCGCCTCAGCGTCCCTTACGCCTGTCACCCTGGAACTTGGGGGGAAGTCACCTGCCCTCATCGGAAGGTCGGCGGATATTGGCGATGCCGTCCGCAGAATTCTAACGGCGAAAACCTTTAACGCCGGGCAGGTGTGCCTCACACCCGACTACGTGCTTTTGCCCAGCGGGCTGGAAGAACGATTTGTAGCCAATGCCAAGACTTCTGTGGCATCTATGTATCCACAGCTCAGGAACAATCCGGACTATACCTCGATCATCAATGACGGGCATTTCCATCGCCTCAAAAACCTGCTGACGGATGCGGAGTCGAAGGGGGCGGAAGTGATTGAGCTGAATCCTTCGTCCGAAGACTTGTCCGACCCCGCCGCACGCAGATTTGCTCCTGCCCTCGTTCTTCGAGTTACAGATGACATGAACGTACTTCAGGAGGAAATCTTTGGTCCCGTGTTGCCAGTGATTACCTACGAGACGATCGATGAGGCAATCGCGTTCATCAACGCGCGTAGCCGCCCGCTTGCGCTTTATTACTTTTCCAATGACACCGCGGAAGAGCGGGAGGTTCTCAATCGGACTACGTCCGGCGGTGTTACGGTAAACGACTGTATGACCCACGCTTTCGATCACAGTCTTCCGTTCGGCGGCATTGGCGCCTCTGGAATGGGCGCTTATCACGGAAAGCAGGGGTTTCTCACGTTCAGTCATGCTCGCTCCATCTACCGGCAGAGCAAAACTCCCGCGGCTGAACTTTTCCTGCGTCCCCCCTTCGGAGAGATGGTAAAAACATTTCTCAAAAATGGAATCAGAAAGTAGTCTGGCAAGCTAGTGTCGCCAGACGCCGGTGCGTCGCTTCAAGCAGGAATCGGTCGAAGACATGTGTGATAGTGAGGTCACCTGCACGCTGATTGGGGCATCCAGAGTCCTGCGGACATGGCGTTGGATGGTTAACGTCATCAAGTGTGCTCGCGACGTGCCTTTACGGAATTATTGCGGCAAGTACATAAAACACAAGGAGATCAGATATGCACAACGTGTCAGTTCAGACCCCGAAGTCGGACGAGGTGATTCTTGATGCGTTAGCGCACTTAAACAACGGCAACATCAACAGCGTCATCGCGTATTTCGCGAGCGAGTTTCACTTCAGGGACTACGGGCTTGGGCTTGAGTTCACGGGCCGCGAACGGCTAGCTGAATTCTTTCGTAAGATACGAGAACTCTATCCGGACTCCCTGGTTCTCACGGATCATGTCTTCGTGAGCGGCAACCATGTAATCGCGGAATGGACACTTCGAGCCACGTTGACGGAGCCTTTCTATGGCGGCCTGACACGAAACATTTCCGTGTCGGTGCACGGCGCCTCCATTGTGCGGATATACAACGGCGAAATCACGGACTGGTCCGACTTCTACGACGGCCTGACATCCAGGCGCGCAGCTTTGGCCGCGCATTTTGAAGAGTGGGTCGAACTGTAACTGGACATGGGTGTCTCAATGTCGACTGCGCGGGCGCGCGTCCCGGTCATCTCCCGATCCGCTTTGGCAAGCGCTTGACGAAGGCCTTCGATCTGCGAGTCTGCCAGAAAACCTGGCGCGCCCAACCATCGATGTTACCCGCATGGCGTCGTGGATGAAAAACTCCATGCCGCGATCCGCTGACGTGCCCTCGATAAATTCGACCAAAGATAATTGAGTTTTCCTGAGTCGGCGAAGACGACGAGCAAAGGAGAACAAAGCGATGAAGAAGGGCCGATTTAACGAAGAGCAGATTATCGGAATATTGAAACGGCATGAATTCTCATTTCGCGCCCGCATTCGCGTCAAGACCAGCGCGCGTGCGCACGACGAGGTTCTTTCCAGACGAGCGCGCCACCGCGCGCACAGCCCGATATCTCCCCGTCCCTGCCCGAGCCCCGAAACGTAGCCGAGGGTGTACGTGATGACGGATATCGCTCGCAAGTCGCGACTACTTCGTCGATCCTGCCGCGGAAGAATGCCTCACCTCCGGTGGAGTGGGCGATCCGGCGCAGCAACCCCGGATTCTGGTCGGGACGTCCGGGTCGAGGATTCCAACTGTGTAGATCACAGCATTTGACCGTTCACAGCGTTCCGATCACGCCGGCTTCCATCGCGCTGGTGAGGTACTCCGCCATACCGACAGCCCTGCCAGGCGGGACCTCCTGAATGATTGAGCCCGGAAGCCGCGGCGTCTTTCACGAGCGGGCTCGGCTATTTTGCGGAGCGCGGCTTCGCCGCAGGCTTTCCCCAAAAAATGAACGTCCCGCGGTTGGTCGAAGTAACGATGTCCATTGCGCCATCCTTATTCAAATCCGCCGCCAGGACAGTCGATCCCACACCCGAACGATTGTGAATCAACTCCGGCTTGAATTCCGCTCCTCCAGGAGCTTTGGGATTACGCACAGTGCGATACCAGTAGAGTACGCCGGGGCCGTAAGGGTCAGGATCGGTATAACTCTCCTGATGCGAGAAAACGCGCTTGCCGACAACGATGTCCTGGATTCCATCGCCATCGACATCGGCGGCCGTCATTCCGTGTAGTTCCGAAAACGTCACGCCGCCGGCGTTGCTGGTCGAGTAATCATCCATGATCATGTGTTCGACGAAGGTTATTGCGCCGCTCTTGTCTCTTTTTTGCTCGAACCAGGCCAGTCCCCATCCATGCGCTCCCAGACTGGTGACCACGTCATTCAATCCGTCCCCGTTCACGTCGTAGATACACATCTCGGCGCCCCCGACGCTGCCGCCTGCGCGCGGCCAACGTCCCAACGCAACGGGGTGGTACGGCCAGGGTCCTTCCGGTGTCCCTTTGGCAGGCTGTTCCCACCATCCGTAGGGCGAGACGATATCCATCCGTCCATCGCCGTTAATATCTCCCACGCCGATCCCGTGTTGCGCGACCGTTGTGTAACCCTGCTGCGAAACCTGATGCACTTTCCATGGCGCGGTCGGGTTCTCCGGGTCAACGCCCGCCCATGACACTGCGCCGCCTCCGACAAACGCTACATCAGGTCTTCCGTCGCCGTCAATATCTTTGAAAACGGCGATTTCGGAATTGATCGACGGCAGCACATTGTATTTGTCCCAACGCCGTGCGGCGCCCTGCGGATTCACATAAAGTGACATCGGCCTGCCGCTGGCAATCAGCACGTCCGGCCAGCCATCGCCGGTATAGTCGTATGCGAAGTTCACCATGGCGGGTGTCAGCTGCGAACTGACATCGGATGTCTTGCTGAAGTAGATCTCACGTGACGTCGTGTAATCCGGGCCCAGGTAGTAAAACGGTCCCGATACGATATCCAGAATTCCATCGTGGTTGATATCGGCTGTGGTGGCCGACCAGCCGTAGTAGAAATCATTGATGCGCTGCATGCGAAATCGGCTGGAGACCTGTTCGGCGGGTAAAACCCGGCGCCCCAGATCCTTCAATTCGATCTGTTTGAATCTCACCTCGCCTGTACCACCCACATACAAAGCCACTGGACCGTAGCTCGCAACATCCTCATCGGCCTGGCCGTTGGTGGTTCCGGCTTCGGGTCCGTCGTTCACCCATGCGCGGAGGATGTTGGCATCCAGGATGATTTCAAGCGGGTTCCATTCGTTCGGTTTGTAGGAATAATCGGGACGCACGTAGGGGGAGTCCGGAGGCATAGCGTTGCCCCGACCGCGTCCACCCGCGCCGCGCCCACCTGCGCCGCGGCCGCTCCCGCCGCGAGCCGGGCCTCTGCCGGCGCCCTGTTGCCCCGCGGGGGGAGGGACGACCATGCGTATCATCCCGCCGCCCGGCTTGAGCGGCTCGCGTGTGAGTTCGTGTCCCTGTGAGTCCAGCGTCAATGCGAAGCTCCCCGCCGCGTTCTGACCGTCGGGCAACGATACATAGACCCCCCGAATTCCGTTTGGCGTGGATTGCGCACGTACCATCACGCCCGTCCGGCAGCCGCCCGTGCAACGAAAAGTGGAGGCAAACTCCACGTCCTGCAGAGGTTTGTCGAAAATCAGCCAGCCTCCTTCGGGGGTTTTGGGCGTGCCTATGATTTCGCCATTTTCCGCGCGCCAATCGGCGCTCCCGATCGTCCGGGTGGCTGCAAGAGAAGATCCCGTGAACTTCCAGTCGGGGACGAAGTTTTTATTGCCTCCCGCGCGGGGCAACGTGAGGAGCGCCAACCCGCCGACAAGGGCTGCACAACCGATCTTTTTCCACATAGTCTCTCCTTTTATCAGCGGCAAATGCGATCGTTATCGCTTCGGAAGCGCGAAGGCTACAAATTGTCTTTCTCCAGGCGGGTGATCCACTCCACCAGGGGCCATACGCGCACCGGCGGGAAAGCCCGCGCCACCAATCAGCGCAAAGAGCACGTACTCGCGACCATTCACTTCATAAACGGCCGGAACCCCGACCGCACTATTTGGCACATCGCGGGAGTACACCACCTTACCCGTATTTTCATCCAGCGCGTAGAACTTCGCCTGCTTATCGACAAAAAGCACAAGGCCGCCCGCGGTCACAACGAATCCGCTGCTGGGCGTCACGTTCCCGCGAAGCTTGTCGGAGGGTCCAGCCTGGGGTGTGTCGCCGTAGGGCGTCTGCCACATGATCTTGCCCGTGTTCAGATCGTAGGCAGTGATCGTGCTCCAGGGTGGGGCAATAATATAGCCTTCCTGCCCGTAACCGGTTTTGTAGCGGGAAGGGGGCGGGGTCACGCCCTCGGGGTAATCGGGCTCCAGGTGCTCCATGAGCGAATTGCCGGCAACCCCCGAGCCCGGAGGCGCCTGATCAGAGTTTTCGAGGAACTCGACAACATCTTTGATGGCCTCAGCGTTCATGGTGGGAAACGGGGGCATCGCGCCCTTACCGCTCTTTACGATGCCCTGGACTGTATCGGCGCCGAGTCGCTTCACCGCGTCGTCGATTGCGGGCCCGCGATCGCCCTTCAGATCCGGACCGTGACAAACCTGGCAAGAACCCTCATAAATCGCCCGACCATACCGGAGGGCCATAGGAGGTCCGCCTGGCGCGCCTCTTCCGCCCCTTCCAATCCGGCCACGTCCGCCGGGCTGAATGCGGCCTGGAATCGTACCGCCCGAGTTTGCCGCGGTGGATTCGCCAGCCTTCACCATCTTCAGAATCGACGGAAAGTTTTTAGACTCGACGAACACAATTCCTTTGGCGGCGTCGGCCCCAGTGTCCCAGAAGAACGGGCCGCCGTTTACTCCGGGAATCGAAATTGTATCGGTCAGACCGGGGGGCGTGAAGATACCCTTGTTTTGCGCGTTCGCGAAACGGGTCTTCCAATGGGTCTGCTCCTCGGGAGTCATGAAGCCGAAGTAGAGATCTTTCTCGGTGAAGCTCTGCCTTGCGAACGGCAGTGGGAGAGTAGGAAACGGCTGTGTGGGCGCGGTCCATTCGCCTGGAACTTCTGATTTGGGAACGGGCCGCTCTTCAATCGGCCACAGCGGCTTGCCCGTGACCCGGTCAAACACGTAAAGGAAGCCGTTCTTTGAGGCCAGCGCCACAATGTCAGTCGTCTTTCCGTCGTGCTTCACGGTCGCAAGTTGCGGCGCGGCCGTAGGATCGTAATCCCAGATATCGTGATGCACCGTTTGGAAGTGCCACAGATATTTCCCGGTGCGCGCATCCAGTGCGAGCAGACTATCGGCAAACAGATTGTTACCGGGGCGATCACCGCCGTACAGTTCGTACTTTGCGGATGAGACGGGAAAATAAGCGATGCCGCGCTTTTCATCCACGGTGATTTCGCCCCAAACATCCACGCCGCCCATGTATTTGTAGGCGTCCTTCGGCCACGTATCGTAGCCGAGTTCGCCCTCATGCGGAATCGTGTGGAAGACCCAGGCGAGCGTGCCTTTTACAACGTCAAACGCGCGGATGTCTCCCGGTGGAGCAAGATAGCCCTCGCCTGGGAAGCTCCCCAGGATAATGAGATTTTCGAAAATTCGTCCCGGAGTTCTCGACGCTAGCGGGATCGGCGCACGGTCGATCCCAATCTTCAGATCAAGTCTCCCGTGATTCCCGAACGAGTCTACGCTCTTGCCCGTCAGCGCGTCAATCGCGTAAAGATATCCCGCGGAAGTGACCAGGATGCGGCGGTCCTTACGATCTTTGCTTTCCCAATAATTTGCGCCACGCTGGCCGCTGACACCGCCTCTTCCGCCTCCACCAGTGGCAAACGGATGGATCCAAATCTCTTTTCCTGTGGTTGCATCGAGCGCCACAAGGGCGCCGCTCTTCGCCGAAATGTACGCGATGTTATCCACGACCAGCGGGCAGAACACCGAACTTCCGTCAGGCGCTGGATAAGTCCAGGCCACGCCGAGCTTATCCACATTCGAAAGATCAATCTGCTTCAGGGGGGAATAGTGTGCGCTGGCGGGCCCGCCAAGATAGTCTTTCCAGCCCACTCCGGACTTCTGACCGCACAAAGGGACCGCGAAGACGGCCCCCAGCGCCATTATGGCTGCGAACGAGTCTGTTTTTATCGATTGTCTTCCCACTGAGGTATCCTCTTCAGCCGCGAAACGCGACGCCCTGCCGGACAAGGTAATCTTTCGCAATGGTTGCGGCCTCCAGCGCGGTCATCGGCATTCGCGGTGTGCCGTCGAGTTCCACCATAATCATGCCGGCCATTGGCCGACCGTCCATCATGTCGAGAATTGCCGGGATGTCGACTTTGCCCTGTCCGAGCGGACAATATCCAACGAAGTTCTCTCCGCCGTTGTAGTCCTTCAGGTGCATATGATTCACGATCGGCAGAAAATCTTTAACAACCTGAACGGGATCCGAGCCGCCTTTTTGGAGCTGGCCGATATCGGGGCCGAATTTCACATAGCGGGTATCCACGCTCTCCATCACCGCATAGGTTTCGTCCTTCGATTCGATGCACGTGCCGGTATGCTGATGAACGCAGCCGGTGAGCCCGATGTCACTCAGCGCTTTGCAGAATTCGTTCAGCGTGGTCACGATGTCGTCCTTGTGTTCTTTGAAGTTGTAGGAATCGCGGCGCACGCCGTTGGGTCCGATTGTCACAACTTTTCCGCCGTATTTCTTCAGTAGTTTCGCCCAATCGATCGATTTCTCAATGCTGTCGCGCCGCGTGGCCGGATCGAGCAGATTGGGGCCACCGTAAGCCGAGATTAACGGGAGATTATATTTTTCGATCAGCGGCGCCATGCCGCCGTTGGCTTCCATTCCCTGGATCTGGTTACTGAAGAGCTCAAGCCCGTAAAAACCAAGGCTGCTGATATCTTTGAAAATCTGATCGATATAGGCCGGGTCGAGAGGACGCGGGCCGCCTGCTCCGCCTCTCGCTGGCGGCGCGCCGTTAACCGCTGCCGGGCGTGGAGCCAGCCAGGTGATGCCGGTGTGGCCGATTTTCAAATTTCGTTTGCGCTGCGCGAAACCCGGCAACGACGCGGATAATCCGGCGGTGAGCGCGGCGCCTTTCAGAAATTCACGACGTTGGAAATTCAGGTTCATGTTCATCCTCTGTTGGCTCCGCACGTACTT
>DASYCD010000309.1:0-2730 GCA_036500405.1 Bryobacteraceae bacterium | reverse complement strand
ACATTCACGATTTGTGGCGCGTGATGATTCTGGCGCGGTGATCGGTTGGGCCGCGATCAGTCCGTTTTCGCAACGGAAGTGTTACGCGGGTGTGGCGGAAGTGGGCGTTTACATTGCGGCGACTGCCAGAGGCAGGGGCGTTGGGCGTGCGTTGCTCGAAGCGGTGATCGAATCCTCGGAATACCACGGGATCTGGACTTTGCAGGGCTCCACGATCGCGGAAAACACCGCGAGTCTTGCCCTGCAGGCGCGCTGCGGATTCCGCGTCGTCGGCCGCCGCGAGCGCATTGCGCAGCGGGACGGCGTGTGGCATGACACGATCCTGACGGAGCGCCGCAGTCAAATTCACAGCCAGGTGTGGATTTAGCGCTACAGCGGCTCCATTGACTTTGCGATGACGCGCATCGGTTTACCCGCCGGAGCGTGACGTGCATGCCTCCGGGAAACCACTATGGCGAACCGGGTCCGAAATACTACGAGGTTAGTACTATAAAGTCTCGAAATAGCTCGTACTTTCTGCGCGGAAGCGGAGTCAACACCGTCATAGTTGGGAGATTCGTTGCGCCCGCATGACGGCGGGCGGAAAGAGAGAAGTTATGCTCCGATTGATTGCTGCCGGTTTTCTGATCGGGACCTTTTGCTTTGCGCAGGTTCCCGAATCCACGACGTTCGGTATGGCCGATGTGCGGGTCAGCAACACCGCGCACTTCGCCGTGCAGAGTTTCGGAGGCGTTCTGCGTGACGGACGCTACGTGAACCGGGACGCGACGATGCTCCAGTTGATTGAAGGGGCATACAGCGTTACGGATGACAGCGTTGCCGGCGGTCCAGGCTGGCTCAGCTCCGACTTATTCAACATCGTGGCGAAAGTCCCCGACGGAACCACTCACGCGACCGCGAATCTCATGCTGCAGGCCTTGCTGGTGGATCGTTTCAAGCTGGTCGTTCAGCATGAGACACGGCCCGTGCCGCGCTATGTGCTCAGCGTAGATAAAGGCGGACCGAAATTCAAAACAGCGAGCGGGTCTGGCGACAGCGGCTGCAAGCCGATACAACCGCCTGGAGGTGGTGGGGGCGGTCGAGGTCCGGGAGATCCGGCGTCGCAGCCGAACATCAAAGTGGCCTGCCGCAATCTGACGGGTGAGCAGATTGCGGATAATCTGCGGCGGATGGCAGGTGGCTATCTGGACCACGACCTGATCGACTCGACGAAGCTGGACGGCACGTGGGATTTCGATATCGAATGGACCGGGCGAGGCGCGCTGGAGGCGAAAGGACCGGAGGGCATCTCCATTTTCGACGCAGTCAGCAAACAGCTCGGGCTGAAACTGGCGCTGCAGCAGGTGCCGCTCCCGGCGCTCGCGATCGTGAGTGTGAATCGCAAGCCCACCGAAAATGCTCCGGGCGTTGAGGCGGCTCTTGCCGAAGCGCCGCCGCGGTTTGAAGCAGCTTCCGTGAAGCCCGCTAATCCGGATGGGCCGCCCTTCCGGGGACTTCTCTATACGGGTGGCAGCCAGATGCGGGCGGGAGGCACGCTGCGTGAACTGATCGCGATGTCGCTGCAGATTCCTCCCAATGTTGCGTCGGACACGCTGATCGGGGTGCCGAAGTCCGCGGAGACGCAGCGCTGGGAGATCAACGCCAAAGTTCCAGGCAAGGGCGAGGGCGCAGTCACCAATATCAACGGAAGACCCACGCCGCCTCCGCTGAGTATTGCGATGGAGATGCTTCATGGAGTGCTGATGAGTGACTTTGGACTGAAGACACACACGGAGAATCGCGAAATCACGGTTTACGCGATTACCAGCAGTGGCAAATCGAAGATGAAACAGGCCGACGATTCCGAGCGGACCGCGTGCCGACCAGATCCGTCATTGCCGAAGCCGGCGCTCAACATGGGGCCGATGATGGCGTGCACCAATATGACGATGGCCGATCTGGCGGTGAATGTTCAGCAGATGGCGAACGCCTACATCGATCACCCCGTAGTGGATGCAACGGGTCTCGAGGGCGGGTGGGATTTTGCGCTCGGGTGGTCACCGAAAGCGGCACTGCTGGCTTCCACTGCGAATCCCAATCAGCAGGAAGGTCAGGCCGCTGACCCCAATGGGGGCATCTCATTTTTCGATGCGATTGAGAAAGAGCTGGGGTTGAAGATCGTGAAAGAGAAGCGCAGTATTCCGGTGATCATTGTGGATCACGTGGAGGACAAGCCGGCCGAATAACGGATCCGGGACTTAAATGGGAGTCCCGAGATACCACGTGTTGCCGAAGGCGTCTTTCACGCCTGCGCCGCGATCGCCGTAATCGTGATTCGTCGGCGCGTAGATGCTGGTCGCGCCTGATTCAAGGGCCTGTTTGTACGAGGCATCGACATCCGGCACGTAGAGATAGAACGTGCCGGGCATGGGCGGGTATTCGTCGGTGGCGTCTGAGAGTTCGATGGCGCCGCCGGCGATTTTGACGGTGCTGTGGAGGATCGCGCCGCTCACTTCCGCGCGGCCGGCTTCGGTGGCGTCGAAGGCTTTGACGATGAAATCGATCACCGGGGCGGCTTTGACTGGCTGCAGGTAAGGCTGGATTGTGGGCGCGCCTTCGGAGTGGTACGCGGCGCCTTTGAATGTGGCGATGTACCAGTTGTTGCCGAAGGGATCTTTGACGTTGGCGGTGCGTTCGCCCCATTCCTGATCTTTCGGCGACTGGAGCGATTTTGCTTTCGCTGCGATGGCA
>DASYCD010000308.1:0-2592 GCA_036500405.1 Bryobacteraceae bacterium | reverse complement strand
CGCGGATCCATCCTTGAAAGTACCGGTGACAATCGGGATACTGAAATCCATGCTGGCCCGCCGGAAGCGCACGGACCATTTGTTGCCCTTGAGGGTTACGGCTTCCGGATTGAACCATAGCGACAACGTGGTGGGCTGATTGACCGTACCCGTGGGACTGGGCAGTTGCATCGTTTCGGTGGCATCTTTGCCTTCCTGAAGACGGAGGGGAATCGTATCCCAAAGCTGGATGTCTTTATACTGCGTAGCGGCCCGCAACTGCTTCGCCACGGGTTCCATATCCGCAGGCAACTTCGTATCTGACGCTGGCTTCTGAGAGCACCGGAGCAGGGTCAATGTCATCTCGATATTCCGGCCGATCGCCGCTTCGCTGCCCGGAGTATCGAGTTCGGCGACGACCTTCTCTACCTGCGTTACCACGTCCTTCGGACCGTAGACGACGATCGTCCGGAGATTCGCATCGCCCGTAATTCTAATGTTGAATACAGTCAACATATCCCTGAGCCGATTGAAGGAATCCCCCGTGAGGGTTTTCACGTGGATGACCTGCGCCTCATAACCCTCCCGGTTCGGCGGCTCCTGCGTGGCGGAACTTTGGCTCCAGACGGTGGTCGAGGCCATTGCGGCAACAATCAGAATCGTATTCAGGCGCATATTCGTTTCTCCTTCGATCTTTCTAACCGCCAATCAGCAGAATCACCACATCAGGATCGGGCGTCTCGATCCGGATGAGACTTGCGCCATTCGATGCAATTACCCGCGGAGCCTTTGCGATGCGGCGCCGTGCTCGAACAATAGGAGGCTGCGGTGCAGGTGCAGGTACAGGCGTCTCCACCGTTGCCTCCACCGGAGGATGAACAACCGGCGCCGGAGCAATCACTTTCTTCTGCTCCCGCGTCATCAGCATCACCAGCAGCAGCAGACACGCAGGCGCAAGAACCGCGGCCACCGCCTTCCACCGGCGGCGCAGCCTTTCCGGCCAACTCTGCGTACGCTCAGCGACCGCCATACGAACTCGAGCCTTCGAATCCGGCGGGACAGGCTCATCCCGCATTTCGCGGAAGAGTTCGCGAATCTGGTCTTCTGTCATCTCGCCCCCTTGCTCAAAATTCCCCGAAGACGCGCAATCGCCTTCGCCACCTGGCTGCGTACGGTTGCCTCCGCCGAGCCCATAATCGCCGCAACTTCGCCGGTCGAAAGCCCTTCGATCTCGCGAAGCACGATAGCGGCACGTTCGCGAGGCGGCAGAGTTTCAAGAGCCGCCATCAGAACCTGTTTTTCCTGATCACGAATCGCCGACGCCTCCGCCGAGACATCTTTCGACGGCAACTCCGGCATTTCGACCGACGGCCTTGCCGTCCGAATCCGTGCCCGATCCAGACACAGATTGACGGTCACCCGATACATCCACGATCCGAACGCCGCATCGGTTTCGAACGCCAGCCCATGCCGGTGCAGCCGAAGAAAAACCTCCTGCGCGACATCCTCGGCATCGGCCCAATTCCCCAGAATCCGGAACGCAGTCCGCAGAACGCACGTTTCGCGCTGGTGAACAATTTCGTCGAATGAATTGCTCACTTCGCGAGGCGTTTCGAGCATCAGAGCCGCTTCCAGCATGCTTCTGTTAGTTAAAACGAGCGAAATAGCGAAAGTGTTGATCGATAATCGCAGATGCAAATCTGTAGCTACAGATTTGTTGTTATGCTTGGGACGGTAGCCGCCTTGACCCAGACGTGAGCGGACGCGCTATGAGAGAGAACATCGTCAGAAGCACCCATAAACCGCTTACGGCAGAACAGCGCCGCGAAATCGAAATTCTCGCCTCGCTGCCTGACGAAACTATCGATTTTTCCGATATCCCGGAATTGGACGAAAAATTCTGGGCGAACGCGGTTCGCAATCCCTTTTACAAACCGGTGAAGAAACAGCTGACAGTACGCCTCGATGCGGATGTCATCGGCTGGCTCCCGCGCAAAGGAAAGGGTTATCAGACCCGCCTCAATTCCCTGCTCCGCGGCGCGATGCTGAAAGACAAGCAGAGCGCATCACACCGCTGATCGGAGCCTCCGCAGCAGCCACCACGCGACCAGCGGCAGCGGGGCGAACAACCAGCAGGTGGGCGCGTAGCCCGAGTGATCCACAATCGCCCCAATCACCGGCGAAATCACCGTCTGCAGCACCCCATACGAAAAAACCAGACCCGCGATCGCGCTCCCGGCACGCTCGGGACCCCAGATATCCACCGGAATCGTATACAGATTGACGCTCCCGGCCGTCGTCCAGAAGTAGCTGGCCGCGACCGCAAGCATCGCAGTCACAGGCGATGGACAAACCGGCACCACAAACGTCACCAGACAGGCAATCGCGCTGATCAACATCGCACCCATGCGCGCACTGACCGCCCCGCCGCCACGCACAATCGAGCGCCGCGAAAGCCATCCCCCTGCAAACGCCCCCACCGTCGAAGCAACCGGCGGAAACCAGGCGAAAGCATTGGCCTCCTTCACGCTCAGCCCGAAAGTGTGCACCAGATAATTCGTCGTCCAGTTCGACCACAGCGAATAAATACTCATCCACAGCGCATTCGCCAGC
>DASYCD010000307.1:0-14338 GCA_036500405.1 Bryobacteraceae bacterium | reverse complement strand
TGATAAATTGGGTTCGTTTTTTCGAATTGTCTATCGGGCGGGACCTCGTCCACCGCCGCGTCCTGAGCCGCCGCGGCCACCCGAACCCCCAAAAGCGCCGCGCGGGCGTGGCGGGTTGGCAACGTAGGCCTGGGTATCGTGCGCTGCCTTCGTCTCGACGCCGGACTTCTGCAGGAAGCCGAGGTCCTTCATCCAGTCGATCATCCGGTACTGCCACGTGCCGTAGGGAGTGCTGTTGCGGTCGGTGAGGCCGCCGGACATACTCGTCCCGTCTTCCAGTTTGTCGCCCGGATGTTTGCCGCGGGCGTACAGATGAATTTCAATATTCGGAATGCTGAGGTTGAGCATCGCGTTGAAATACTCCATTGCCCAAACCGCATGCACCTGATCGCCGGATGCTGCGCCCGCGATAAACGCCGGCGGCGTGTTGTGCGGAATCGCCGGCGGGGTACGGTTGCGCGCAAACGGCGAAGGGCCAGGATAGATGATGCCGACGAAATCCGGACGCGAGCTGATACCGGCCAGTGGATCGGAGGGATCGCTGTTTTTCTTATCGAATTCATCAAAGAGAACGGCCGCGGGAGCAGCGAGTTCGGCGCCGGCAGAGAAGCCCATGATGCCGATCTTGTTGGGATCCAGGTCCCAGTCTTTGGCGTGGGCGCGAACCATGCGGATGGCTTGCTGCGCGTCGTAGACCTCATCCGTTTGCGGATTGTAGCCGTCATGACGCAGTCGATTGCGCAGGATGACGGTATTCACGCCGTAGTTGTAGAAGAAGGGTACGAAATCGTCGGCTTCGCCGCCGACGTTCAGTGAGTTGTGACCTCCGCCAGCCGCGAGGATGATGACCGCGCCGGTGTTAATGCCGCGTTCCACCGGATGAAATTCGATGGACGGGTTATGGATATTGATGATGCTGCTGACGCGGCCCGGAACCGCCTTACTCATGTTGTAGATTTCGGCTTCTTTGAGGCGCGCTTTGTTGAGATAAGGAGAATCGGGCGGGAAAAGCGTGACGACCACGCCGCCCGGCATGAGCGCCGTGGGCTGGTAAGGTCCATCGGTGACGGGGCCCGGCGCGGGCACCGCTTGCGGAGCCGGCAGCGGCGGAAGAGAGGCCTTCTGAGCGAGCGCAATTCCGATAGCGGCTACGGAGAACAGCGCGCCGGCAGCCGCGAGCCGGATAGAATTTCGAGTCATTTTGATGTGAATACTCCTGAGCGAGACTTAACTGACGGAAATAAATTCTATCAGTTCGGTGTCGGCTCCCGATTCACGTTATCCACAATCAGAATGCGGGCGGGGACTTTTTCCGTCGCAAGACGAAGCCCGAGTTGCTCCTCGATTACGGTGAAGAGCGACGGACCGGTGGGGTCTCTTGCCGACCAGTTCAGCGTGAAGTCGTAAGACCCCTTCAGGTCCGTGTGGTCGATAACCGGCCGATCGAGGCGGAACAAAGGGCTCGATAGTCGATCGGCAAGGCCGCCCATGCCGAACGCGCGAAACACCACGCGTTCCTCCGAATAGATGAAGGCGTTTTCCTCGGCGGATGTATGCGGCTTCAGCTTTGGCCCTCCTTTCGCCACAGTCAGCACGTATGTCTGGAGATCTTTCGTTTCGTAGTGAACCTGGAGGCCGAAGCGATCTGCCAGCATCCGCTGCGTCATCGCCTGTATCGCGGGGCGGAGAGTTCCGGGGCGAAAGGTGGCGGCAATATCGAACATTTCGTCAGCGAGCCAGCCCGGGCCCGAGAGTTCATACTCGCGTCCATACGGAATGCCATACGCGAAGGTGATGCAGTCGCGCAACGATATATTGTCGAAGGTGAGACGCCCAGCGGCGCCGCCGCCCCCCACGATGGATCCTCCGTTTTTTCCGCTGTTATTGAGGCGGATAGACGCGGCGTCAAACGTCTGAGCGACCGCCGCCAGCGAGAGGGCAATCGTCAGAAGCGCGGCTCGGCTTACAGGCACCAATAGAAGGACGGCGCGCCCCCGCTAAACGTTGATAAGATCGGAACAACATTTATGGAAGCGCCGCGCATCGAAGACAGAGGATCGCTCCTGGTGGTCGGATCAGTGGGGCAATACAAAATGCCCGATATCGTCGGCATCCCGCGCCAGTGGACTGAGTTTGCCAAACACCTCGGCAAAATTCCCGGGCAGGCGGGTTGGACGACCTACGGTGTCTGCTTCAACATGGACGCCAGCGGAAAGATGGACTACATGTGCGGCGTGGAAGTCACCCAGGACGCTGCCGCACCCGCCGGGATGGCACTCCTGCGAATCGAACCGCAACTTTACGCCGTCTTCTCTCATCGCGGCCACATCACGAAAATCAAAGAAACGTGGGACGCGATTTTCCAGCAGTGGTGTCCGTCTTCCGGCAGAAAGCTGCTGGCGGCCCCGCAGTTCGAAGTCTACGATGAGCGGTTCGACCCGACGACCGGCAATGGCGTGGTCGAAATCTGGATTCCGATCGAACGTTGACGCGCACGGATGGCCTTCACCTGCAACGTTTGCGGACATGCCGGCAATGAACTTCTGCCCGCGCATTACGAAAACCCGGAAACTCCTTCCTGCACCACGTGCGGTTCCAACATCCGGTTCCGCTGGCTGGCGGACCGGCTTGGTCGCGAGCTTTTCGGGCGTCGGATGTTGCTGCCGGATTTCCCGCCGGACCCGTCGATTCGCGGTCTGGGGCTGACCGATCCGCTTTCCATCGCAGGACCACTCGCAGAGCGTTTGACTTATCTCAATACGCATTACGACATCGAACCGCGGCTCGATATCCGCAGGGACGATTCGCCACTCGGCGAACTGGATTTTCTGATCGCCAGTGAGGTGTTCGAGCACGTCGAGCCGCCGGTTTCCGTAGCATTCCGGAACGCCGCCCGGCTGCTGAAACCGAATGGCCTCTTCCTGCTGACCACTCCCTGGATTTGGGACGGTCGCGACCAGGACGTGCTGCCCGCGCTTTATGACTGGAGGCTCGAGTACGCGAACGGGAAATGCTCGATCCTCAATCGCGCGCCGGATGGCGGCATCGAATGGCTTCACGATGTGCGGCCGGATGGGGGGCCCGGACGTACATTCGGCACGACGCGCGAGCATTTCCCGGATCTCCACAATTGGCGGCTGATCGAAGAGCGCGGCGCGTGGCGCCTCGAAAACGAACGCCGCGACGGGGAACGGGAGGTCTTCCACAACCTGTGTTTCCACGGCGGCCGCGGCCTCGCTCTCGAGATGAGAATTTTCACAAAGGAATCGCTCGAGCAGGAACTCCGTGACGCCGGCTTCACGTCCATCGAGTTCGATAGCCAGGAATGCGCCGAGTTCGGCATCGTCTTCCCTTACCCGTGGAATTATCCAATCCTGGCCCGCAAGATCAGGTAACCTTATTGGTGGTTATGAGCGAATCCGGGAAATCTTCTCAGCCTTCGCGGCGGGACATGCTGAAGACCGCTCCGGCGGCGATTGCGGCCATGGCCGCACAAACCGCTGCCGCGCAAACGAACGCAGCGGCAAAGCCCAACGTCGTCATCATTTTTTCGGATCAGTTTCGCGGAGACTGCATCGGCGCGGCGGGACTGAACCCGATGGGGCTCACGCCGAACCTGGACGAGATGGCGAATCAGGGGACGATGTTCACGTCCGCCATCTGCGCCCAGCCGGTCTGCGCGCCGGCGCGCGGCAGCATTCTGACCAGCCTCTATCCGAGTAAGCATGGGACGTGGAAGAACGCGATTACGCTCAATCCCGATCTGCCGACCTTCCCCAAAATCATGAGGGCCGCCGGTTACTCCACGAACCACATCGGCAAGTGGCACCTGGGGCCGCCGGAGGAAAAAGGTCCGGTGGCAAAGCAGTATCGCGGCGGATTCGACGATCTGTGGCAATCCTCGAACGTGCTCGAATCGACCTCGCATCCTTACGAAGGCGATCTCTATGACGGCGACGGCAAGCCGATGCACTTCGAAAACATCTACCGCACGGATTACATGACGAATCTGGCGCAGAATTTTCTGCGTTCCAGTGCCGCGAAATCGCCGTTCCTGCTGACGCTGTCGTATCTCGAAGTCCACCACCAAAACGATATCGATGCCTTCGTGCCTCCGAAGGAATATCAGGGCAAGTACAAAAATTTCTGGGTCCCGCAGGATCTCCGTCCGCTGCCCGGCTCGTGGCCCAGCCAGCTTGGCGACTACTACGGTTCAGTCGCGAAAATGGACGAAACCGTCGGCACGATTCGCAAGACGCTCAAAGAAACCGGACTCGATACGAACACCATCGTGATGTTCGTGAGCGATCACGGCTGCCACTTCAAAACGCGCAACACGGAATACAAGCGGTCGCCGCATGAAAGCTCTATTCATGTGCCGCTGATTTTCGAAGGGCCCGGATTCAACCGCGGCGTGAAGATTCCTGAGATGGTGAGCCATGTGGATATCGCGCCTTCCCTGCTCTCCACTCTTGGTCTGACGACGCCCTCCTCCATGCAGGGCCGCAACTTCCTCCCGCTGCTCGACCGCAAGACTGAAGGTTGGGTCGATGAAGCCTTTTTCGAGATGAGCGAGTTCATCACAGGACGAGGACTGCGCACCCCACAGTACACCTATGCCGTTGCAACGCCGAAAGCGCCTGGCTGGAAAGCGGTCAACGGCGCGGATCGATATCAGGAGTACATGATGTACGATCGCTGGGCCGATCCTTTCCAGCACGTCAATCTGGCCGGCCGCGCGACGCATAAGGCGGAAGCAGAAAAGCTTCGGGCGCGTCTGGCCGAACGGATCTTCCAGGCATCGGGGACGCGCGCGACGCTGGAACCGTGCGAGTTCCCCTATTCCTGACGCAATTGAGATGTTCCCTATTCTTTCGGAACCGGCGTCCGGGCTCGCGTCTGTCAGCGGACCGGTCCCGCATATCCGGTCGCTGCTGATCAAGCCGGCTTCGGCGGTCTGCAATCTGGACTGCGAATACTGCTTTTATCTGGACCGCGAAACCGACCCCTACACGGGACTGGCGAAGCGAACCATGAGCCCGGCAACGCTTGAAAAACTGATTGAAGGATTTCTGTTCTATTCAGCGCCGGAGTCGGCGTTCGCATTCCAGGGCGGCGAGCCCACGCTGGCCGGGCTGCCGTTCTTCGAAAATCTGGTCGAGTTTCAGAAACGGCACGGGCGCGGCGGACAGCGCGTCTCAAACAGCATACAGACCAACGGAATTTTGATCGATCGCGACTGGTGCGATCTGTTTCGCGACTACAGTTTCCTCGTCGGTCTGTCTCTCGACGGTCCCGAAGAACTGCACGACCGCTATCGCTTCAATAAAGCGGGTCACGGGACGGCGTCGAAAGTGATCGACACGCTCCGCATGCTGCAAAACCGGCAGATCGAATACAGCGTGCTTTGCGTGGTGAGCCAGGCGAATGTGGCGCACGCCGCGGAAGTGTTCGCGTTCTTCCGCAAACTGGGCGTGGAGTACGTGCAGTTCATCCCCTGCGCGGAATTCCATCCCGACGGCACGCCGATGCCGTTCACGATATCGGCCGAAGAATACGGCAAATTCCTTTGCGAAATCTTCGACCTGTGGTGGCCGGAGCGGCGTCAGATAGGCGTCCGGTTCTTCGACAACATCGCCGAAGCGCTGGCGGGCCACAGACCGGGAACGTGCACAATGCACGAAAGCTGCGACAGCTACGCGGTGGTTGAATACAACGGCGATGTTTTTCCGTGCGATTTCTTCGTGGAGAAGTCGTGGAAACTCGGCAACGTGATGACCGATAGCTGGACCGAAATCGCGAGGCGGCAACGCCGGGCCAATTTCGCGGTGAAGAAGGCCGAACCGCATGCGGAATGCGCCGTGTGCGATTACCGCAGCATCTGCCATGGCGGCTGCCCGAGCCTGCGCCACAACCGGAATCACCGCTTCGAAGATCTCGACTGGTTCTGCGGCGCCTACAAACAGATCTTCGCGAAGAGCGTGCCCGCGCTCAGTGAAGAAGTTCGGAAGCTGCTGGGCGTCGAGCCCTCTTTAACGGCCTAACTTTAAAACCCACGCTGGCTGCGCGCGAAGGTCTTCCGGAAGCTCGGGCAGATTCACCGAAACCGCTCCGTTCGAGTCCGTAAACTTCACCGCCTCCGTGGAACCGAGCAGCGAGACAGACTTCAAGCCCGGAACATCCTTAATCTGAAATACGCCGCCGGGCCAGCGAGGCAGAATCGCGTAAACGTCGCTCCCCTTCGCGGTGAAGAACGCTTCGATCGCCGCCTTGCCCGCCTCCGGCTTCGACGCGAGCTTCGTCACGTCATACGTGGTGGAAAATTCCTTGTTGTAATCGACCTTCGGTTGTTCGCCGGCGCTCCACTGGCGCGTGTCCTTCCAGGGCTTCGTGCCGTAGATCGCGTCGCCATTGATTTTGAGCCAGGAGCCCATCTGGGTGAGGCGCTCTTCCATGATGACCGGAATCGTCCCATCGGCCTTGGGACCGATGTCGAGCAGAAGATTGCCGCCGCGGCTGACGAGATCCACCAGCATGATGAGAAGTTCGCGGCTGGAGTGATAGTCCTCGAGCTTCTCGGCGCGATTGTAGCCGTAGCTGAAGCCCATACCGCGGCTCTCTTCCCACGGATGGTCCATGCCGCTCATTCCGGGCGTGTATTCCGTGGTCCAGTAGCCGCCGTGCGCGTGGCGCGTATCCTTACCCCAGCGGTCGTTGATGACGACCGTGTCCTTCACCGGCGACTCATTGAACAGCCACGCGATCATCTCCGGCGTATGCCATTCGGAGGAAGGCAAGTCCCATTCGCCATCGCCAAAGATGATATCCGGCTTGTAGCGGGTGACCACGTCCTTGAACTGCGGGATCATGTGCTGGTTGATGTATTTGGACTTGTCCGTCAGCCAGAGCGGGTTGTACCACTCGTAAAGCGAATAATAGAAGCCCATGTGGAGACCTTTCGCTCGCACGGCGGTGGTGAGATCCCCGAGCAGATCGCGATGCGGTCCGATCTCGACGGAGTTCCAGGGGCGCCCCCAGTCCCGTGAGGCCTCTTTGCTCGGCCACAGCGCGAAGCCTTCGTGATGCTTCGACGTCAGCACAACGTACTTCGCGCCAGAGCGCTGGAAGACGTCCGCCCAGTGATTCGGATCGAAGAGCTGCGCTTTGAACTGCGGCGCAAGGTCCTGATACGGAGAATTCGCTCCGTACATTTTCTGGTGGTAATCCCAGGTGCCAGTCTGGATGGCGGTGGCTTTCGGATTGTCCCGGCCGTTGGTCATGGCGTTCCAATACCACTCCGCGTACGCGAGTTTGCCCGGAATCACCGGCGCGTAACCCGGAACAGAGTAAACACCCCAGTGGATAAAGATGCCGAATTTGGCGTTCGTGAACCAGCCGGGAGTAGGCCGCTTATCGAGCGAACCCCAGTTGGGCTGGTAGGTCTGACCGCTGAGCAGGGCTGCCGCGACGAGCAAGAGAGAGAAAAGCCGGATCGCCTTCATGGCCGCTATTATTTCACTTCCGGAAATTCATGGCGACAAAAATCAAACGGGGCAGGCTCGAAAGCCTGCCCCGTTTGAGAAACAATTCAGAAGTGCTCTGAGGATTAGCTCTTGATCCGCTTGCGGAGCAGGCCGACACCGGCGAGCGCCGTACCCATCAGAACCAGAGTCGCCGGTTCCGGGGTGCTGGGCGGAGGAGGAGGAATTCTATACGAGTAGTCGATTTCGGCCTGGAACCGGGCTGTTGTGGTCACATGCTGATCGATGTTGTTGCCACCGCCGTCGCCGCTGAAGAAGCTGTGGGTGCTGCCCGTCAGATCGAAGCTGGTGGAGGGTCCCGCCTGGACGTAGTTGAGAAGATCGGTGCCGACGATGTTCTTGATTACACCGGTCACACCATTGAGGCCCGTGCCAACCGAAAGACCATACACCGGATCAATGTTCTGAACCGTCAGTGAGGGCGGGGTATAGCTAATCGAGTTGCAGGACGAACTCGGGTTATATTCCGGACAGATACCGCTTCCCGAGGGACCCAGGGTAATCGGCCCGGCGCTCAACGGATACTGCGCGGTACCCGGGCCGACGCCAGTATCGAAGATATCGAGGTTCTGACCCGTGTATTTGTCGGCGTTGTTTGCCGTGTTGCCAGAGTTGAACGCCAGATTCGACTGCAAAGCCAGGTTAAAGGTTTGAGTGGACCCGGAGTTATTCACCAGCGTGAGGTTAGAAACGTCCTCGGCTCCGTAGAAGTACAGCGTTGCGCCGGTGAGGACGCCCAGGCTCGAATCAAACTTGTCCATGGTCAGGGTATACGACCCGTCCGTGGCAAACGTTACCAATGCGGACGTTGAATAAACGGTATCCGCGCTCGCCATAGAGCAAGCGAGAGCCGCAGCGCCCAAACCAAAAAGAACTCTCCGAAATGTCGTCATTTTTTGACTTTGCCTTTCCAAATGTGAGCAGGGACTCCAATGGTCCTCCGACGGCTCACAGGTCGATACTACCAGAGCAAATATACCGAAAGCAAGGCCAATCTGGCCTTTGGAAACTCTTGGTACTGGTACCATAATACTTTCAAAATACAGGATTTACCTGTTTTGATTGAAACGTTAGTACCATCGTGAAATCCTTCCGGTTCTATCCCATCCGTGCCCGCAATATCTTACCGAGGGCTTAAGCCATTAGTTATAAAGATCATAAGTTTTTTGTAATTTATAAAACAACACTAAAATTGGCATGTGCTGATAGGTAGCCAACCTCCAGGCTCGCCTAACAAAGATCGGACAGGTTCAGCCGTCCGTTTTGGTAGGCTAAGTACCAAAGATCCCGATGCGGCCAATACCAGCAATATCGTCGGCCACCAGACTCGCCGGTTTATCTGCTCTATTCGTCGCAATCTGGCTTTCGGGTTGTGGAAAGAAGGAGCAGCCTGTATTCGCCACCCTCACCATGAAGGATGGCGGAAGTCATTTTTCCGGTACCGTAGTCCGGCAGGAGAAGACTTCAATCACTCTGATCGGTCCCGACGGCAACCCCCGGACGTTTCTCTATACAGAGTTGGGGGGCCCAGTGCAGTACGGTTCTCCGAATGCGCCAGATACGACGAGCCAGCCCACAGCCCCGGCCTCATCGGGTTCATCCGTGACCCAGGGCCAAAACGCCACTGACCGGCCAGCCACGTCGAAGCCAATCGAAGTCGCAGCAGCCGTTACCCCTGGCGGCGACATTTCCTTCCCCACAGGCACTGAATTCCCCGTCCGAATCACGGGCTTCCTCGATTCCTGCTGTCTCCCGGCGGGCACACTGACGCTCGGCCGCATGGATGCCGACCTCAAAGGGTCGAACGGCAAAATCGCAATTCCAGCCGGATCGAACGTCGTTTTCAATATCGCCAGTACCGGAAAAGTGGACGGACGAGTCACCATGGTCTTCGAGATCAGCTCCGCGGATTTTGGAGGACGGCACTACATTGTCGATACCGGCGCTGAGGTGACATTCACGGGACCGAAGGAAGGAACGCCCGCCGCCAAAACCCAGGGACTGAACATCCATCTGCAGGACCAGACCTATATGGGCTTCAAGGCCGTCAAGCCTGTCACGTTCCGTCTCTCAAAGTAACCCGGCCTTCTCTTCGATTCAGCGAAAGTACGCATTTCGACAGATTGGTATTCCCCGTGCTCTTATCATGTTTCGCCAGCCAATTTGGCGGGTCGAAGAGACGAAGCTGGGCGAAAGCTACCGTGCGATTCGCGCTGATCGTCATGGATTAACGGTTCGAGCAAGCCCTCACGAGAGGCACTGGCGGACCTCCGCCGGATCGAGGCTCTATGTTCCGATTCCTGTATGCGTTTTTCTTTGGTTGTTTCCACTCCCGCACTACATTTCCAATGACGGTAACCACTCATTCGCCCGAGGACGGAGAAGCGCACCAGCGAACCTACGTGACTTGTCTGCATTGCGGGGAAGAACTTGCGTACAACTGGCAGAAAATGAAGATAGAAGGCCGCTCTCGTGTTCTAAGCCCTTCCGCTGCGCCGGTCATTCCCATTGAGAGCCAGCGACGCGGAATGTATCGACGGCTGCTGCACCCGGATTCCACAACGCTCACGCGCGCGGGCGCCGGCAGATAACCGATTGCCGTCTCCTATTGTTCCGCGGGAAGCGTAAACCGGAAGTCCGCTCCGCCGTCGGGGGCCGCCTCCACCCACATCCGCCCACCATGCGACTCGATCGCCTTACGGCAGAAGGCAAGACCAAGTCCGCATCCCGGATACTGACGGCCGTGCAGGCGCTTGAACGGCTCAAAAACGCGATCCCTGTATTGCGGTTCAATGCCGGGACCGTTATCGGTCACGCTGAAAAGCCAGTTGACGTCGTTTTCCGTGACCGATATATGTACCTGGCAATCCTGCCGGTCAGAGTATCTCTGAGCATTATCGAGCAGATGGCGAAAGACTTTGGACAGCTTCTCCGAGTCGCCATGGAGCGTGGGAAGCGGGTCGTTCGTGACAACAATTTTCGAGCCAGCCTGCTGGACGGCCTCCCGGAGGACATCATTCATATCAATGCGCAGAAGATAACGGCTCTCGGAAGAGGCTGTTACGCAATCCACCATGCCGCTGATCAGCGCCTGAATTCTCGCAGCCCCTTCGCCAATGTGACGGCGGTACTGATCCGCTTCCGCGTCCCCGGACCCGGCGTTCCGGCGGGAGAGCAGTTCGCAGTACGCTGTCACAGTTCGCAGCGGTTCGCGCAAATCGTGCGCGGCGGTGAGGATAAAATTGTCAAACTCCTCCTGAATATGGTGGAGGCGATCTTCGGTATCCAGACGCTGTTGAATCTCGGCGCGGAGCGCTGCCTGTAAGTCTTCCAATTCCACTCGGGCTGTCATTTCTCTGAAACCAGGATCATGCCGCGCCAGGTCGATTAAGAGTATAGGCAATAACCGGCACGCGGGAAAGACATCACCCCTGATTGGGGTTCGAAAAGACACAACCCACCCCGAGTGGACGCCGGGCTCAAAAATAAACCTGTAACACCAGATACCATATCGGATCTAACGTAGTTCGGACGAGGGTCTACCCCTCGTGTGGAGCCATGCATGACCGCAGCCACAGGCACAAAAGACCCAAAGGCAGTAAAAGATAAACGCACCGCCACCCACAAAAAGGGATCGCAGGGTTCGCTCGAGGCAAATATCCTGCTCAAAACACTGGTTGAGTTCCGCAAAGGTAACTTCCGGGCGCGGATGCCGGTCGAGCTGGTTGGAATTGACGGCAAGATCGCCGACGCTCTCAACGACATCCTGGACCTGAACCAGCGCATGGTCAACGAGTTCGACCGCATCAGCCGGACGGTCGGCAAGGAAGGAAAGATCACGCATCGGGCATCGATCGGATCGACCAGCGGCGACTGGACGCGGTGCTTCGATTCTGTCAACAGCCTGATCGGCGATCTGGTGCAACCTTCCACGGAAGTGGCGCGCGTGATTGGATCGGTGGCGAAGGGTGATCTGTCGCAATCGATGTCGCTCGAAGTCGATGGGCGCCCGCTGCGCGGTGAGTTCCTGCACACTGCCCGCGTCGTCAACACGATGGTGGATCAGCTGAACTCCTTCGCCTCCGAAGTGACGCGCGTGGCGCGCGAAGTCGGTACCGAAGGAAAACTCGGCGGCCAGGCGGAAGTGCGCGGGGTTGCAGGTACCTGGAAAGATCTCACGGATTCGGTCAATTACATGGCGAGTAACCTGACCAATCAGGTTCGCAACATCGCCGGTGTGACCACGGCCGTGGCGCGCGGCGATTTAACCACGAAGATTACCGTCGATGCGCGCGGTGAAATTCTGGAGCTCAAGAACACCATCAACACCATGGTGGATCAGCTCAGCTCATTTGCTTCAGAAGTGACGCGCGTGGCGCGCGAAGTCGGTACGGAAGGGCGGCTCGGCGGTCAGGCGGAAGTAAAAGGCGTCGCGGGCGTCTGGAAAGATCTGACGGATTCGGTAAACGGCATGGCCGGCAACCTGACCTCTCAGGTTCGTAACATCGCGGAAGTCACAACGGCCGTCGCTAAAGGCGACCTTTCAACACGCATCACGGTCGATGCGCGCGGCGAAATTCTCCGTCTGAAGAACACCATCAACACCATGGTGGACCAGCTCAGCTCGTTCGCCGCGGAAGTCACGCGCGTGGCGCGCGAAGTCGGTACCGAAGGTAAACTCGGCGGCCAGGCGGACGTGCCCGGCGTCGCCGGTACGTGGAAAGATCTGACAGACTCGGTCAACTCAATGGCCGGTAATCTGACGGCGCAGGTTCGTAACATCGCGGAAGTCACCACGGCGGTCGCGAAAGGCGACCTCTCCCGCAAGATCACCGTCGCGGTGCGCGGCGAAATTCTTGAGCTCAAGAATACTATCAACACGATGGTCGATCAGTTGAGCTCGTTTGCATCGGAAGTGACGCGCGTGGCCCGCGAAGTCGGTACCGAAGGCAAGCTCGGCGGTCAGGCGAAAGTGGAAGGCGTCGCCGGCACGTGGCGCGATCTCACGGAAAGCGTCAACGGCATGGCCGGCAACCTGACGAATCAGGTCCGCAACATCGCCGGTGTGACGACCGCTGTCGCGAAGGGCGATCTTTCGACGAAGATCACCGTCGATGCGCGTGGCGAAATTCTGGAACTCAAAAACACCATCAACACGATGGTGGATCAGCTCAATTCATTCGGCAGCGAAGTGACGCGCGTAGCGCGCGAAGTCGGCACGGAAGGCAAGCTCGGCGGGCAGGCGCAGGTGAAAGGCGTCGGCGGCGTGTGGAAAGATCTCACGGATTCCGTGAACTCCATGGCGGGCAACCTGACGAATCAGGTACGTAATATCGCGTCGGTCACCACGGCCGTTGCGAAGGGCGATCTTTCAACCAAGATTACGGTCGATGTGCAGGGCGAAATCCTCGAGCTCAAGAACACCATCAACACAATGGTGGATCAGCTCAATTCATTCGCGGGTGAAGTGACGCGCGTGGCGCGCGAGGTCGGTACGGACGGCAAGCTGGGTGGACAGGCGCAGGTAAAAGGCGTCGGCGGCGTGTGGAAAGACCTCACGGATTCCGTGAACTCCATGGCAGGTAACCTCACGGCGCAGGTTCGTAACATCGCGGAAGTCACAACGGCCGTTGCGACGGGCGACTTGTCGCGCAAGATTACTGTGGACGTGCGTGGCGAAATCCTTGAGCTCAAGAACACCAACAATACGATGGTTGACCAGCTCAACGCGTTCGCGGGCGAAGTGACGCGCGTGGCCCGCGAAGTCGGCACCGAAGGCAAGCTTGGCGGCCAGGCGGAAGTGAAGGGCGTCGGCGGCGTTTGGAAGGATCTCACCGATTCGGTGAACTTCATGGCGGGTAACCTGACATCGCAGGTCCGCAACATCGCCCAGGTCACAACAGGCGTCGCGAAGGGCGATCTTTCGACCAAGATCACGGTCGACGCGCGCGGCGAAATTCTGGAATTGAAAAACACCATCAACACGATGGTGGATCAGCTCAACGCGTTCGCATCGGAAGTGACGCGCGTGGCGCGCGAAGTCGGCACGGAAGGAAAGCTTGGCGGCCAGGCCGACGTGCACGGCGTCGCGGGTACGTGGAAGGATCTTACGGACTCGGTCAATTCGATGGCCAGCAACCTGACGTCTCAGGTTCGCAACATCGCGGAAGTAACGACGGCGGTGGCGAAGGGCGATCTCTCCCGCAAAATCACCGTCGATGTGCGCGGCGAAATTCTGGAGCTCAAAAACACCATCAACACCATGGTGGATCAGCTCAACGCATTCGCAGGCGAAGTCACGCGCGTGGCGCGCGAAGTCGGCACTGAAGGCAAGCTCGGCGGTCAGGCGGAAGTAAAGGGCGTCGGCGGCGTCTGGAAAGATCTGACCGATTCGGTAAATTTCATGGGCGGCAACCTGACGTCGCAGGTCCGCAACATTGCGCAGGTGACCACGGCCGTGGCGAAGGGCGATCTCTCCACCAAGATCACGGTCGATGCGCGCGGCGAAATTCAGGAGCTGAAGAACACCATCAACACCATGGTGGATCAGCTCAACGCGTTTGCGAGCGAAGTAACCCGCGTGGCGCGCGAAGTCGGTACGGAAGGCAAGCTGGGCGCCCAGGCGCAGGTGCGCGGCGTGGGAACGTGGAAGGACCTGACCGATTCGGTCAATTCCATGGCCAGCAACCTGACCGATCAGGTTCGCAATATCGCGGCAGTTACCACGGCCGTTGCCAACGGCAATTTATCGCGCAAGATTACGGTGGACGCTCGCGGCGAGATTCTGGAACTGAAGA
>DASYCD010000306.1:0-2925 GCA_036500405.1 Bryobacteraceae bacterium | reverse complement strand
GCGTTCTGGACGGCGTCAGCCGAGAGGATACGGATCGTATTGATGCACAGGTTTTCAAGCGCCTGCGGGTCTGTGGTGGGCAATGAAATCTCCTAAAAACTCATTTTAACCGTTAGAAATGATTGGCTCGTGGCGAACCGGGAAGTTCACGCTGCGGGCGATAAAACAGAGCTTCCCGGCCTCTTCGTGCAGCTCAAGGGCTTTTGTGCGGTCAGATGCCGCGGTGATGGTGACGCGCGGGCGCAGCATGACTTCCGTGAATTCGCCGGCGCCGTCTTTGTTCTCGCGCATCGTGCCGGTCGCGTCGTCGTCGTAGGCGGTGACGACCACGTCATGGATGGCACAGAGGTGCAGGTAGCTCAGCATGTGGCAGGCGGAGAGGCTGGCGAGGAGGAGGTCTTCCGGGTTGTAGCGGGCGGCTTCGCCCCGGAAGTGCGGGTCGGATGAGCCGGCGATGGGCGCGGACTTCTTCGGCGCGGTGATCTCGTGATTGCGGCTGTAGGCGCGGTATTCGGACGTGCCTTCGCCGAGATTTCCGGTCCATCGGAGGTGCGTTGTGTACTCGTGTTTGCTCACGCGGTCTGCTCCACTCGATAAGATGAGAGTACATGAGTCCTGGACAACAGGGGCAGCCGAAGCTGCCCATCCCCGGCGTAAAGAATCTGATTGCTGTCGGCAGCGGCAAGGGAGGCGTCGGGAAAACGACGGTTTCGGTGAATCTGGCGGTTGCGCTGGCGCACCTTGGATATAAGACCGGGCTGCTCGATGCCGACGTGTACGGCCCCAATGTGCCTCTGATGATGGGGACGAACGCGACGCCCACCGGGAAGGGCGAGCGGATTCAGCCGCTCGAGAATTATGGCGTGGTGCTGATGTCGATGGGATTTCTGAATCCCGGGGACAAGCCGCTCGTGTGGCGTGGACCGATGCTGCACAGCGTCATCCAGCAGTTCCTGCGTGGCGTGGATTGGGGCGATCTGGATTATCTGATCATCGATCTGCCTCCCGGGACGGGCGATGTGCAGTTGTCGTTGATTCAGACTGCGCCGGTGACTGGGGCGATCGTGGTGACGACGCCGTCCGAAGTATCGCTCGACGACGCGCGCAAGGCTGTGCTGATGTTCCAGCAGGTGAAGGTGCCGGTGCTCGGGATGGTGGAGAACATGAGCTACCTGCAGTGTCCGCATTGCGATGAGCGGATTGACGTGTTCAGCAATGGCGGCGGGAAGCGGACTGCTGAGGCGATGAAGATCGACTTTTTGGGGGCGCTTCCGCTTGATCCGCAGGTGCGGATTGGTGGGGATACCGGGCATCCGGTGGCTGCGGCCGGGCCGGAGGATGCTAAGGGTGGCGTGTTCTACCCGCTCGCGAAAGCTGTGGTGGAACGTGCTCATGAGGCTTCGAAGATTAGTGGTCCGACGATGACGGTTAGTGATTAGTTATTGGCCACAGATGAACACAGATTCACACAGATAAGACTTTAAGAACCTCGTTGAGGCTGCCCTGGCGGTAGCCTTCGAGGTCCAGGGTTACGTATTTGTATCCCAGTGCTTTGAAGATTTTCGTCAGGGCCTGGGCCATCTCCAGCGAGAGGGCTTTCTCGAGTTCTTCCGGCGCAACTTCTATGCGGACGATTTCTCCGTGATATCTCGTTCTGAACTGGCGGAAGCCCAGGGCTTTCATTTCTTCTTCGCCTTGTTCGACCTGCTTTACGTTTTCGATTGTTACCGGGGTGCCGTAGGGAATTCTGGAGCTCAGGCACGCGGCGGCGGGGCGGTCCCAGGTGGGCAGGCCGGTTTCCTTTGAGAAGTGGCGGATTTCGGCTTTTGTCAGGCCGGCGTCCACCAGCGGCGCGGCTACTTCGTGTAGTTTGGCGGCTCGCTGGCCGGGGCGGTAGTCGCCGAGGTCGTCCTTGTTTACTCCGTAGATGATGTGTTCGATTCCCTGCTCTGCTCCGAATTTTTCGAGGACGTTGAAGAGCTCGTCTTTGCAGTGGAAGCAGCGGTCGGGGGCGTTTTTCGCGTAATCCGGGTTGTCGAATTCGCTGGTTTTAATGTATTGGTGGCGGATGCCGAATTGTTTGGCGAAGGCTTCGGCATCGCGCTTGTGCGATTCGGGGATGGACGCGGAATCGGCCGTGACGGCGATCGCATTATCCCCGAGCGCTTGTTTGGCGGCCCAGGCGAGGTAGGCTGAGTCCGCTCCTCCGGAGTAGGCCACAATGACCCTGCCCATCCGGCGGAGCGATTCGATCAGACTATCTTGCTTTGACATTTACTGCACCGGTTCGTCGGACTTCTCTTCGGATTCGGGAACGAGGCAGGCGGCTGCCACGCTGTCGCTATCTTCCATTTTGACCAAACGAACGCCCTGTGTCGAGCGGCCGGCCTGGCGGATTTCGCCCGAATCGATGCGGATCATCTTGCCATCGCGCGTGACGATCATCAGCTCGGAATCTTCCTTTACCGAGAGGATGCCGACCACTTTGCCCGTCTTCGACGTGGTCTTCATGTTGATCACGCCTTTGACGCCGCGGTTGGTGAGCCGGTAATCCACGACCTTGGTGCGCTTCCCGTAGCCGTGTTCGGATATCGAGAGAACCAACCCGCCTTCACCGATGACTTCGGCGCCGACGATGAAATCGTCCGCGGCAAGATCCATGCCACGCACGCCGCGCGCGGGACGGCCCATCGAACGGACGTGATCTTCGGAGAAGCGGATCGCCTGCCCATCGTGCGAGCCGAGGAAGATGAAATCCTTGCCCGAGGTGCAGCGCGCCGCGATGAGCTCATCGCCGTCGTCAACGCCGAGCGCGATGATGCCGCGCGACAAGGGCTTGTTGAATTCGGTGAGCTCACACTTCTTGATCACGCCAAACTTCGTCACCATCACGATGAACTGATCCGGCACGAAGGCCTTGACCGG
>DASYCD010000305.1:0-3222 GCA_036500405.1 Bryobacteraceae bacterium | reverse complement strand
TCTGATTCCGCACGCGGCCGGGCGATCGCATGGACTGTTACAAACAGTACAGGGATGGAGGACGAGCGGCCCCGTTAGCACCACTTGCCAGCATGACTCTTCTGAATTTCAGAATGGCAACGTAAATGTGAATTTGTGTTTCGATTTTCCGTGTAATGTTAATAAGAAACCCAGCCGGGCGGATTGTGCGAAGATACAAAGGTCGGGAGGGATTAACGGATTATGTCCAGTCATCAGCCCGCGACTCCATTCGATAACATCGAGAGCTCTCACGAATATGTTTCGCTTTTAGCGAAAGCCGTGGAGGAAGCGTTGGAGGAGATCAGCGAGGACATTGCCCAGGTCAATGGGCACTCCGAAGCACGGCGGAAGGAGGCGCTTCAGCTTGTCCACTTCCACCTTAGGAAACTTTCGGGTCACATGACGTCGAGCCGGAGAATTCTCAACGATCTGCGCTCGCTGCGGCGGTTGCTGCTCGAAGAGCGGCTGATGGAGACCGCTTTGCGGCGCGGGGCATAGGACGAGCGCCTTCCACGCACCCGCATAATGGGGTTATGGCCGAAGCTCACCGCGAGAGTCTGGAGTTATTCCGAAGAGGGCCGCAGATTCTCGACGCCGCTATCGAGGGCGTTTCCAAAGAAGAATCTGTGTTTGCTCCGTTTCCCGGAAAGTGGACGATTCGCGAAATCGTGCGCCATCTCGCCGATACGGAGCTCGTAGTGGGGATGCGGTTGCGGCAGATGATTGCCGAAGAGCGGCCGCTGATGGCGCTGTTCGATCAGGATCTCTGGGCCGACCGGCTTCATTACAATCAATGCGACCCGTATCACTCCGCGGCGCTGTTTCGCGTAATGCGTGAGGATCTTTCGAAAATTCTGCAAAGGCTTCCGGCGGGAGAATTCCAGCGTGTCGGGCTGCATCCGGAGCGCGGCGCCGGGACGCTCGGCGAATGGGTGACGCGATTCGGCGCACACGTGGAGAAGCACGCGGGACAGATCCGCGCCATTCGGGAAGCGTGGAGCCAGCGTTGAAACGACTTCACTGGGCGGTTCTGCTGATCCCGGTTGCGCTGTTTGCGGCAGACGATGCCGCGCGCTGGTGGTCGCACGTAGAGTATCTGGCGTCCGACGCGCTCGAAGGACGCAACACCGGAAGCGAGGGTCATCGCAAAGCCGCGGAATATGTGGCGTCGAAGTTCGCGCAGGCCGGCCTGAAGCCCGCGGGCGAGAACGGTTCGTTTATTCAGCCGGTTTCCTTTCAGACGAGGCAGCTTGATGAGAGCGCGTCATCGCTGGCGCTGCGCACGAACGCGGGCACAAAAATTCTCAAACTGGGTGATGATGCGTATATCCGGACCAGCGTGGATCCGGCGTCCTCGCTCGACGCCGAACTGGTGTTTGTCGGTTACGGACTCAGGATTCCGGAATTCCATCACGACGATTTCGTCGGGCTCGATACGAAGGGCAAGATTGCGGTTTATCTGAGCGGCGCGCCGAAGTCAGTGCCGGGTCCGCTGGCTGCGCACTCGCAGAGCACCGCGGAACGCTGGAAGGCGATGCGGGCCGCCGGCATCATCGGGACGATTTCGCTGGCAAATCCGAAACATCTGGAAATGACGTGGGAGCGTTCGTCGCCCAATCGGCTGCTGGCGACCATGCAACTGACCGATCCGCGGATGAACGAGACGCAGGGCGATCGAATTTCGATCACGTGGAATCCCGGACATGCCGACGAGCTCCTCGCGGGGAGCGGACACACGTTCAAGGAAATTGTGGATGCCGCCGAAGCGGGAAAACCGCTGCCACGTTTTCCGATCAATGCGCGAATTCAGGCGAAGACGGTGGTGAAGCGCGGCCAGGTGGTTTCGCAGAATATTGCGGGTATTTACACGGGCAGTTCGAAGCCCGATGAATACGTGGTGGTGTCATCGCATATCGATCATCTGGGAACGGGACCCGCGATTAAAGGCGATACGATCTACAACGGCGCGATGGACAATGCTGCCGGGGTCGCGACCCTGCTCGACATGGCGCAGCGGCTGCACGAGGGGAAGACGAAGACGGAGCGATCGATTCTTTTCGTCGCGGTGACAGGCGAAGAGAAGGGGCTGCTCGGCTCGAAATACTTCGCGCAAAATCCCACGGTGCCGGTGAAGAGCATGGTGGCGGACATCAATATCGACATGTTCATGCCGTTTTATCCGTTCAGGATCATGACGGTGTACGGGCTGGATGAATCGACGCTGGGCGAGGATGCAAAGGCAGTTGCCACCGCAATGGGAGTGAAGGCGCACGCGGATCCTGATCCCACGCGGAATATTTTCATTCGCAGCGATCAGTACAGCTTCGTCCTGCAAGGCGTGCCGAGTGTGATGGTGGACGTGGGAAACGAAAAGGGATCGAAAGAAGAGCAGATCCAGGACGAATGGCTGGCCACGCGCTATCACGGCGTCACAGATGACGTGAACCAGCCGATTGACCGCGCCGCAGCCTCGAAATTCAATGATCTTGTGATGCGGCTTGTCGTGCGTGTTGCCGACGAGAGCGCTCGGCCGAAGTGGGACAAGACTTCGTTTTTCCGGCGATATTCCCGATGAACGGTCTGATTGTTCTTCTGGCGGCCGCGGCCATGGGTGGCGCGGTCAACGCACTTGCCGGGGGCGGCACATTCCTGGTATTTCCGGCCCTGCTGTTCGCCGGCGTCGCGGCGATCAAAGCGAATGCGACGGCGTCGCTCGCCCTGCTGCCGGGCGTAATTGTGTCGGCATGGGTTTATCGCGAGGCCATCCGGACAATCCCGATGCGTTTCATTGTCCTGATGGTGGTGACGAGTGTCGGGGGCTCGATTACCGGCAGCATGCTGCTGATGTACACATCGAACGCGACGTTTTCGACGCTGGTGCCGTGGCTTCTGTTGACGGCGGCGGCGGTTTTCACGGCGGCGCCATGGCTGCGCAAGGCGGCCGGGGGACTGGGCGGCCATCAGTCGATGGCGGTGCTGATGGCCGGGCAGTTTCTGGTGGCGACGTACGGCGGCTATTTCGGAGCGGGGATGGGAGTGCTGATGATGTCGCTCTATCTGGCAGCGTCCGAAATGACCATGCACACGGCGGCTGGACTCCGAACAGTCTGCGCGGCTGCGATCAACATTCTGGCGGTTGGGATCTTCGCGTGGAAGGGAGCGCTGAATTACAGCGATGGCCTTCCCATGCTGGTGGCGGGG
>DASYCD010000304.1:0-4377 GCA_036500405.1 Bryobacteraceae bacterium | reverse complement strand
GGGTTTATCTGCGAATGCGATGCCACTAAACCACCCACCGCGCTTGACCGCCACGGAAGGACCCGAAACTACAGGCGAACGGCGGTAGTTGCGCCATCATCCCCGTTCCTTCTGCGCTGCCGCCCGGTTTGATGGGAGGTCAACTGGGTCGCAGGTGCGCCAATCCCAGACACAAAATCCGTCTGTTCGATAAACGTGCGACGGTTCATTGCCGTGAGTGGCACAGTATCCGGGCAATTCAGATTTAGCTGACTGCCCGGAAACGCATCCGCAACTTTTGTATTCTTCGAAAAATCTCACTTCCGCTCCTTCTGCGCTGGAGGCGCAGCCAAAAACTCAGCGGACGGCAGGCCCAACTTACGCACTCCCAGAACAGCCAGGTGCATCGGCAGTGGATCACTCGCATCCCAGCAGGGCAGGCAAAGTATACCGCCGCGTCCGTCGTCGCATCCGAGGTTTTTGTAGGTGACTACATCTCTGCACTTCACGCATTCTCTGCTCATTTCCGCTTCGTCTCCGCTTCCCCGCTCTTATTCATCAATGCCGATCTCCCTCGCGTCTTCGATTGTCATGGCGCTGAGGCCGGTTCCGGGGCGAGGATTCTCGCCCACGTGCTCCTGATAGAAGGCCCGATCCCGCAGGTACAGTGAGGCATTCATCAGGTGAGCACAGCCGATGGACTCGCCCTCGTTGTAAAGCTCTTCGGCGAGATCGATCAGCTTACTCCGCGCTGCGATGTCACGCGCCTGGAAGAAAAAGTACCAGCGAGCCTCATCCGGGGTCAGCGTATTCAACACTTCCGATGCGATGCGGCCGGTTGGAAAGACCCTCATGGGCGTTTCTCCGCTTCCCCGATGGGCAGGGCGATCACGTAAAACACCCCGTCGTACATCCGCGATCCGCGAACATCGTGTGCTGTGCCGTGAAGTCCACCGACGCCAGCGGAATACATGCCGGATGCAGCCAGAAATGCGGGTCGAGTTGGCGAACCTCGGCCTCTATCTGGCATGCCTCGGCGAAGTCAGATGGATAGTTCTGCTGCATGTCCAGCCATTCGTCATCGCGCATGTTCGGGCACATTTTACAAGCTGAATGCGGGATCGGTCCCAACCACCCCGACGCGCGGATCAATTCAACGCACTGCGCCCGACTCATTCGAACCTGGAAAATGAGCGGATACCAAAGCTCCAGCCATGGCCGATGCTGCTTTCGCACGCGGCGAACTTCGTCTACGCTGATGCCGATCCAGTTGCGGGCGCGCTCAACGCCACGCGAGCGGAGATACCGTTCACAGATATCCGTTTTCCAGCGAGCGGAGCACCACGTTTGCAATTTGCCGAGACTTCCGGAATAGCTGGTATACCCCGGCAGAAGAATCGTTTCGCCGTCAGACGCAAAGAGACTGATTGAGCCGAAAGATTCGGCCTTCACCACCTCCAGTTCGCAGCCGACGCGGGCGAGTTGCGGACGAATGAAGCCGTTGACAAACGGCCACGTTCCGGACTTCTCACGTCCGGTGTCCGTCATGAAGCAGATATCAGGACGTGGTAGTTTCCCGTCGCCGACAAGAACGGCAATTGCGCCGCTCTGCGTGCCGCCACCGCAACTCCAGACTTCTGTTGGCTTGCTCATCCCCGCGTTTCCGCTTCCGGCGTCTCAGCGACGACAGGTTTGGTCGTTTTGTCTTTCGGTCGCCGTCTCCCTTGGATAGCATATGCGGCGTCGCCCTGTATGTTGTCGTAGGCATATTCGAGCGCTTCTTCACCACTCAGACCGCAGTCGCCCTTACTGAGTAGGCTTTTCGATGAGCGGTAGTCTCGGGCGATGCGTTTCAGGACATCGTAGTATCGCTGTTCGTTCGTCATTTCCCTGTCTCTCTGGAGGCGTTCGGTGTCTCAGGCGCACCGATTTCTTTCACGTACGCAATAGAGCCGGTGAAGTGCATCCCGATTTCGAGAGTGACGGGGCACAACTTCGGCACGCCGTTTGGATCGCGCACATATCTCTCGGCTTTGATGAAATAGACTGGCAGGCTCACTTCGTTTCTCCCTTCGTCTCAGCGGCGCGCTCCGCTTCCCACGGGCCGGAAGGCTTCGGAGAGAACCGCCAGTCTCTTCGCCATATCCGTTCCGGCAATCGCATCCCAGCAAAATTCACACTCGTGCCACTCTGCGGCCACCTCCCGCGCCGCCTCCAGTTGCTTCGCGATCTGCTGAGCGCAAGAGGGGATGGAAGTTAAGGCGCCGTTAACCGCTACTCTGGCTGCCTGTAGACCGCAATCACATTTGTCTGGTAAGAAATCGCTATCGTGGGGCGACTGGCAATCGCGCAGGTGAACAGAATTCGACAGATAACTTGCGGCTATTTCCAGCGCCTTCGATAGCGCCGCGACGGTAGCGCGTAGCTCCAGAACCTCGCTGGTCAGGGAGCCGTTGCTGGATATAAACACATCGCAGTCAGCGATGGCCTGTTTACGCTCAGAAACCAGCGTCTGAACGCGCTCCAGAATCGTCGGCCCGTTCGCCCACGGAAGCACCTCTTCAATTTCGTGCAGCCGCTGCATGGCGTTGCCACCATGGAACGATCCGCAGTTGCAGGCCGCCATATCGCAAGGCCGATAGCCATGATCGGAAATGAATCGGGCCAGCCCATCCCGCTCCTCCCTGAGAGTCTGGACCTGAGCGCGGAGAGCGGCTACCCACCTATCTCCACGGTGCCGGGGATCATCGCAAAGAAATTGAGCCTCTATGGCGTCCATAGGCGTTCGACATGTCGGGCAATTCGTCAGTTCACTCATTCACAATTCCTTTTCCGCCTAAGCCCGCATGGTGCGCTTTTGTGACGGCTACCGTAAGTTCCGCAATATCCCGATCCGTGGCTTTACGCAGCGACACCCAAGGTCCATCCGCGTGCCTGTAAAGAATCCACCCAGCCCAAGAATCGCCGCAATCTGGATACAAATATCGCATCTGTTTTTTCATGGATATCGAGTAGAAATTGATTCCGCTGAACTTCTCTGCGTCGTATTGTTCGCTCATTCCGTTCCTTTCCCGCCCACTGGGGGCTCGATACTGGGCGTGATAACTTCCCACACTCCGGTGTATACGTACGATCCCTCCAGTTTCACGTTTGGATACCCTTCCCGGACCGCGAATACATACCAACCTTTGGCGGCATAGAAATCCGGCCCCATGTCGGAATAATGCCGATCCAGCTCGCCGGCAACGTCGTAGCTGACCCGGTAGATCGGCTTGCCCTTGCGTACTGTCGGATGAACTTCAGAAATAATCTCTGAAGTTTCCTCCAGTTCGGCAGTGGCGGCAGCGATCTTCATTTGCATGACAGCGACGTTCGTATCGCCCATCAGGTCGCGCAAGCTATGCTCTGCCATTCCCAGCAAGCCGCTTGCCTCGTTCCGTAGTTTCTTCAGCACATCCCGCAGTCTGGCGTTCTCCGCTCGCAACAAAGGCAGTTCGCGGTTTGCCTGCTGAAATAAGACGCGAAACTCTTCGCTCTTTTCGCGCAACTCCCGCAGCTCCCGGCTCAGGGCGGGGAAAGCGTCAATTAGCGGCTTTATCAGACCAACCTGCGTGTATTTGCGAACCACATGCTTGTGCAGCGCTTCCAGACGGTCCAGGTCTGCGTTATCGGTTGACATCTACACTTCCTCCGGTTTCAGGGCGCGAATCATCGGCTCATGAGCGTAATTCTTCTTGCTCCAGGCGTAGAAATACTCGCCCTCGTCTTCCGTCACGTCCAGAATCCAAAACGGCAGGTTTTTGTGGTTCAGACACACCACCTGCCCCACTCGGTATTTCGGTTGCGGCTTGTTAGTTTCTTCGCCCATCACTCGTTTCCTTTCTCGGTCGGTTTGCCTGTTCCGTTACATATTTCGCACTTCATCACCGCATCCGGTTCCTGATCGGTTGAGAGTCCGTTACCGCCGCATTCAGGGCAGGCTTTCGAACCATCCGGGATTTCCGGAGAGTTGGCAAGCGCAGATAAAATCGCACGCGCCCGGTCGCCATGGCATACGCAATCAAACTGATGCCCGCATGGCCTGTACGATGCGTCCGTAAAGGACCGCAGAATATCCGACTGCTCTGCGATGAGGTCGCGCTGGGCGGAATCGTGGGAGTGAATACGCTTGTAGATCGCAGTCCGCTCCGAGAAGTTCTTCGCTTCCCGAATGCTACCGATCTCGAAGTCTAAATCTTCTACGCTCAGAATATTGTCGCTCATGCCGTCGCTCCTGTTTCCTGTTTCGATGCCTTCCGCTCTGCTTGTCGATTTCGAAGCCATGCGCCGGCCGTTTCCCGCGCCTCTGCTCTCGAATCTCCGACCGCCATCAGTTGCCGCACGCAATCATCGAAGAAT
>DASYCD010000303.1:0-12880 GCA_036500405.1 Bryobacteraceae bacterium | reverse complement strand
CGCAGGACTTGCGATTATGCGTTGGCTGTTTTCCTGATGGCGGATATTATGTTCCTTGACAATAGTTTCCTAAGAAACTAATATAGGCATATATGAAAGCGCAGATGCACCCCGCCTCGCTCGAAAGCCACATTGGCTATTGGCTCCGGATGGTGTCGAATCATGTTTCGCAGAGTTTTGCCCGCAAAGTCGAGGGAAGCGGCGTCACGGTGGCGGAATGGGTGATGCTCCGCGAAATGTATGAGGCCGGCGAGACGTCGCCGAGCCGGTTGGCGGCGTCGAGCGGGCTGACGCGCGGCGCGGTGTCGAAACTAGTGGACCGGCTGGTCCAGAAGAAGCTGGCGACGCGCGCGGAAGCGGACGAAGACCGGCGCTATCAGGACGTGAAGCTGACGGCCGCGGGCCGGGCGCTCGTGCCAACCGTGGCGGCCCTCGCGGATCAAAATGACGAAGAGTTCTTCTCCTGTCTCCCGGCAGGAGAACGCGCGACCCTTACCGCGACGCTGCGAAAGCTGGCGGCCGCGAACCATCTCAAACAGATTCCAGTCAATTAAGAGGAAAAAATAATGACGATATCGGCTACAAAAATAATTCAGATCGCGCGCAGCGCAGCGGAGTCCTGGGATTTCATCGCGGACGCGAGCACGATGCCGCAATGGGCGATCCACAATGTGAAGGCGATTCGCGATCTGGGTAACGGACGCTGGGAGATGGACACGGTCCGCGGAAAGGGCACGCTCATTCCGCACTACGACAGAGAGACAAGGATTGTCGATCATGAGTTCATCGACGCGAATGAGGGGCACTGGAAGGTGACCGGCCGCGTTGTGCCGGTCGGGCCGCGGGAATCGGTGTATATGATGACCCTGCCGAAGCCGGACGAGCTGCCGATAGAGATGTTCGAGGCGGGGATGAAGCTGATGGATGAGGAAATGGCTGCTCTGAAGACGTGCATCGAGTCGCGTCCGGAGGCTTCCGGGCCGGTTGAGGTTGTGGAAGGCATTTATGAAGGATTTCGCCAGAAGGATATGGCGAAGATCTTTGGCCTGCTTGCGGAGGATGTGGAGATGAAGCAATCGACGGAACTGCCGTGGGGCGGAATCTATAGAGGGCATGAGGGAGCGCGCGAGTTCTTCGGCCGCCTTCGGTCGACTGTGAGTTCGGCGGTCACGATCGAACGGATGATCAGCGCCGGCGATCACGTGGCCGCCGCCGGCTGGACGGAAGGAACGGTAAACGCCACCGGAGCGGCGTTCCGGGTGCCGATTGTTCACTTGTGGGAAGTGCGGGCGGGGAAAGGCGTGCGTGTGCAGTTCTGTATCGATCACCCAACCATGTTGCAGGCCCTCACAGCCTAAAGTTCTTGCTGTCTCCGCCGATAGGAAGTGAGGGGATTTCCTATGGGCGATACGGTTCGTGTCCTTTTAGTTGAGGACAACGAGATGAATCGGGATATGCTGGCGCGGCGGCTGGCACGGAAGGGGTATTCCGTGTCCGTGGCGCTCGATGGCGCGCAGGGGCTGGAACTGGCGGCGGAAATAGCGCCGGATTTGATCCTGATGGATATGAGCCTGCCGGTGCTGGACGGGTGGGAGGCTTCGCGGCGTCTCAAGGCGGATCCGGCGCTGCGGGGAATTCCGATCCTGGCGCTGACGGCGCATGCGATGTCGGATGACCGGACGAAAGCGCTTGAGGCCGGGTGCGATGAGTACGACACGAAGCCGGTCGAGTTCACACGTCTCCTCGAAAAAATGGAGACGTTGCTGCGGAAGCGGACCTTCGTTGAAGGAGTCGCGTGATGGATGCCGCTTATCTGGTGGATTTCTGGAACTACCGGCTGGTCGCGGTTTCCGTGGCGATTGCAATTCTCTCGGCTTACGCGGCGCTGGATTTGGCCGGGCGAATCGCCTCGGCGCGTGGAGCCGCGCGAGTGGTCTGGATCTCGGGCGGCGCATTCGCGATGGGGATGGGGATCTGGTCGATGCACTACGTCGGCATGCGGGCGCTCCGGCTGCCGATTCCCGTTCTGTACGACTGGCTGACGGTGTTGTGGTCGCTGTTGCTGGCGGTGTTCGCCTCGGGAATCACGCTGTTTCTCGTCAGCCGCACGCGGCTGGGTTTCGCGCGCGCGGCGCTGGGAAGCCTGTTTATGGGGGGCGGCATTGCGGGCATGCACTACGAGGGCATGGATGCGATGCGCCTGAATGCGATGTGCGTGTATTCGTGGCCGCTGGTCACGCTCTCCATCGTGCTGGCCGTGGTGATTTCGTTTGTGGCGTTGTGGCTCACGTTCGCGGTTCGCGAATCGGCCTCGAATTGGGGTACGCGCAAGGCCGTGTGCGCAGTCGTGATGGGCGCCGCGATCCCGGTGATGCACTACGTCGGAATGGCGGCGGTGCGATTCCTGGCGATGCCGAAGCCGGATGGGCCGATGGATCATGCGATTCCGATCTCCGAGCTGGAAGTGGTGAGCATCGTCTTCGTCACAGTGATGGTGCTGGGGCTGGTCTTTTTGGCTGCCGTGATGGACCGGCGTTTCGCCCTGCATGTCACGGCGGCCAATGAAGAACGGTACCGCCTGATGGTGGAGATTGCCAACGAACAGCGGGCGGCGAGGGAGGCGGCGGAATCGGCCAATCAGGCGAAGAGCCAGTTTCTAGCGAACATGAGCCACGAACTGCGGACGCCCATGAACGCGATCATCGGATACACGGAAATGGTGATCGAAGAGGCGGTGGAACTGGGGCTCGAAAACTCGATTGCCGATCTGCAGAAAATCAGCGCCGCAGGCAAGCACCTGCTGGCGCTCATCAGTAACATCCTCGATCTTTCGAAGATTGAGGCAGGCCGGATGGAGTTGTATCTCGAAGCTTTCGGCATTGAGGCGATGATGGAGGATCTTCGGACCACAATCCGGCCTCTGATGGAAAAGAATTCCAATACGCTGGTGCTGGAGATGTCGCCGGGAATCGGATCGATGCGGTCCGACCTGACCAAAGTTCGGCAGGTTTTGCTTAACCTGCTGAGCAACGCGGCGAAATTCACGCACGATGGCGTGATTCGCGTGACAGCGCAATCGGAGCGCGATTGGATCGTGTTTCAGGTCAGGGATTCGGGGATCGGGATGGACCCGGAGCGCGTGGCGAAGATTTTCGACGCGTTCACACAGGCTGATGCGTCGACGACGCGGAAGTATGGCGGCACGGGTCTGGGGTTGACCATTACTAAAAAATTCTGCGAGATGCTGGGCGGGGCGATCGCGGTGGAGAGTCAACCGGAGATCGGCTCGACGTTCACGGTTCGGCTGCCGGCGGGCATGGTGGAAGCAAAGACGGGGACGCTTGCGCCTGTCCGCGAAGAACATCGCGAGAGCGATTTGCCCGGGTCGGTTCTGGTGGTGGATGACGATCCCGGCGCGCAGGGATTGATGCACGCGTATCTTGCGAAGGCGGGTTACGTGGTGACGATTGCGTCGAGTGGGGATGAGGGGCTGGAACTGGCGCGGCGGCTGCGGCCGGACATCATTACGCTGGATGTGATGATGCCGCGGGTGGACGGCTGGAATGTTTTGACCGCTTTGAAATCCGATCCCCACCTCGCCTCGATTCCGGTGGTTGTGATCAGCATGGTGGAGAACAAGTCAATGGCGTACTCACTGGGCGCGGCGGAGTACCTGGCGAAGCCGGTGAATCGCGACAAGCTGATCTCGGTTTTGCAGAAATATCGACTGGCCGCGATAGCCGCTGCTTCATGAGAATCGAAAGTGTCAAAACGCTCACAGAGGCTGAAAACCGCTGTCACGCCGTTGTGATAGTATGCCGGTGGAAACGGAGGCATCCGTGAAAGTTTACGAGACGAAGGACATCAGAAATGTAGGCATTGTAGGTCACGGCCACTGCGGAAAAACTTCTGTAGTGGCCGGGTTGCTTTTTGCGGCTGGGGCGACCAGCCGGCTCACGCGAGTCGATGAGGGAAATACCATCACCGACCATGATGAGGAAGAGATTCAGCGGAAGCTGACTATAGCCACTTCGATCGCCTCTGTCGAGTGGAAAAAAACCAAGATTAACTTTCTCGATACTCCCGGATTCAATCTATTTACCAATGACGCGTACGCCACGCTGGTGGCGGCGGACGCGCTCGTGATCGTGGTCGACGCCGTGGCCGGGGTGCAGGCGATCACGGAAAAAATGTGGGCCTACGCGGATCAGCGCGGGCTGCCGCGGGCCATTGTGATCAACAAACTGGACCGCGAGCGCGCCAGCTTCGAGCGAACGATGGAGAGCATCCACGAGCGTTTCGGGCGCGCAGCTGTCCCCATCCATTTGCCGATCGGCAATGAAAAGGATTTTACGGGCGTGGTGGATCTGGTCCACATGAAAGCCCATACGTTTGTGCCGGATGGCGACGGGAAGTCGCAGATGGGCGACATCCCGGCATCGCACGCCGAGGCTGCGAAGCAGGCTCATGAAGAGCTGGTCGAGTTGGTGGCCGAAGGCAAAGACGATCTGATGGCCGAGTTCTTCGAGCAGGGAACTCTGCCCGAGGAGCACATCGTGGCGGGCCTCGACGAAGAGATGCGGAAGGACCTGGTGTTTCCGGTGCTCTGCATGAGCGGACTGCACGACGTCGGGTCGGACCGGCTGCTGGACCTGATTGTCGAGGCGTTCCCGTCACCTGCCGACCGGCCGGCGGCGAAGGTGATGGTCAATGGCGTCGAGGCTGAGCGGGAATGCTCGGATTCGGGCCCGGTGGCGGCGTATGTCTTCAAAACGACCGCGGACCCATTCGCCGGGCGCATTTCCTTCTTTAAAGTGCTCTCAGGCGTGGTAAAGAACGACGCCAATCTGTTCAATGTGAAGCGCGAATCATCCGAGCGGCTGGCGCATATCGGGGCGCCGCTGGGGAAGACGATTCAGCCGGTGGGCGAACTGCATGCGGGCGACATTGGAGCGGTCGGGAAGCTGAAGGAATCCCTGACGGGAGACACGCTGACGGACAAAGCGTCGCCGGTGACATTCCCGGCGGTGAAGGTTGCGGAGCCGTCGATCGCATTCGCGGTGGAAGCGAAGAGCCGGAACGACGAAGACCGGATGGGGAACGCGCTGCACAAGCTGCTCGAAGAAGACCTTTCGCTGCGGTTTTATCGCGATCCCCAGACCCGTGACTTCCTGGTGGCCGGGACCGGGCAGCAGCATGTGGAAATCGCGGTTTCGCGGCTCAAGAAACGATATGGGGTGGACGTGACGCTCAAACCCCCGCGCATTCCGTACCGGGAGACGATCCGGGGGAACGCCGATGTCCAGGGCCGCCACAAAAAACAGACTGGCGGTCACGGCCAGTTCGGCGATTGCTGGATTCGGATGGAGCCGCTCCCGCGCGGGAGCGGATTTGAGTTCGCCAACGAGGTTTTTGGTGGCTCGATTCCCAAAAACTATATTCCAGCAGTGGAAAAAGGGATTTTAGAGACCGCCGAACGAGGGTTTTTGGCGGGATATCCGATGGTCGATTTCAAAGTGACTGTGTACGACGGTTCATACCATGACGTGGATTCTTCGGAGCTGGCGTTCAAATTGGCTGCCCGGAAGGCGTTCCGGGCGGCTATGGCGACGGCAAAGCCGTCTATCCTCGAACCGGTGATGCACGTGGAGATACAGGCCCCTGTGGAGTACGCGGGGGATCTGATGGGCGATCTGAACGGGCGGCGCGGGCGCATTTCCGGGATGGATACCCAAGGTGCAACGCAGATCCTGAAGGCTCACGTGCCGATGTCGGAAATGCTTTCTTATCAGAGTGATCTGACGTCTATGACGCAGGGCAGGGCGTCGTTTTCCATGGAGTTTGACCACTACGATTACGTGCCGCAGCCGCAGGCGGAGAAGATTGTAGCGGCCGCGAAGGCAGCCCGCACCGGTGAGGAAGAAACCGAAGAAGAATAGCCTGCGTGAAACGTTGCCGAAAGTTTGTAACCGGATGTAAAGACGGGTTTCAGGAGGGTTAAGGCCTGTGATAGCCTGTTAGGCGAGCACCGAGTTTGCGACCTCACCGGGTCGACCTCGGAAATTATGAATTCTACCTGAAGGAGACTGAATGGTTTGGCGTAGCAATACGGCTCTATCGCGTTTCCGCCGACCTCTCGCAGCCGCTCTCAGCGGGTTCCTTTTAAGTCTTCCTCTTTACCCACAGCAATCCGGCATCCAGAGTTCTTTCCTCCCCGCCATCATTCGCACGCCCTCCGCGGCGGGCATGCTTCCCGACATCAGCGAGACCGAACACCTCCCCTACCTGACTTTGGTGACACGGGAGAATCAGGGAACGTCGGTCTTCCATCCGAGCGGTTCCGATCTTCTGATTCAGCAGGCGGAGGAAAAGTTTCGGAACGGGACGCGGGCATACACGGCCAGCGATTACGATCGCGCCCGCGCGGATTTTGACGCAGCGATCGGGTTGATGCTGCGCGCCTCTGATTCGCCGACCAACCGGACGCTGTTCGAGCACACGCTCGACAACATGATCGACGCGATCAACCGCTACGACCTGACTTCAATGGGCGCCGCGGTGACGGACCAGACGCCGGGATTCGATAAAGCGCCGATCGACGATATCTCGGGAATGACGTTCCCGGTGGATCCGCGAATTAAGGATAAGGTCGAAACCCAGGTCAAGACGACATCTTCAGTGCTGCCACTGACGACCAACGACACGATTCTGGGTTACGTCAACTATTTCAGCGGACGCGGCCATCATACGATCGAAAACGGACTGATCCGGGCGGGCCGTTACGATGCGATGATCACGAAGATTTTCGCGGAAGAAGGCATCCCGCCGGAACTAATCCGGCTGGCGCAGGCGGAATCGGGCTTTATGCCGCGCGCGGTCTCGGTGGCGGCGGCCAAGGGCATGTGGCAGTTCATGAAGTTCCGCGGGAATGAATATGGGCTCCAGCAGACGCAGTGGACGGATGACCGGCTGGATCCGGAAATGGCCACGCGAGCGGCGGCTCACCACCTGCACGACCTCTTCAATGAATTCCACGACTGGTATCTCGCGATGGCGGCCTACAACTGCGGGCCTGGCGTAATCGAGAAAGCCGTGGAGCGGACTGGCTATGCGGATTTCTGGGAGCTACGCTCGCGCGGCGTACTGCCGCAGCAGACCGCCAACTATGTGCCGATTATTCTGGCGATGACGATTGTCTCGAAGAATGCGCCGGAATACGGGATCTACGATCTGGTTCCGGAAAAGCCAGTGGAATACGACACCGTCACGCTCGATGCGAAGGTCAATCTGGGCCTCATCAGCGATCTGACGGAAACGCCGATTCCCGAACTGCAGCAGCTGAATCCGGCGCTGCTGCGCGGCTCGGCTCCAGACGGGTATGCCCTCCACGTTCCGAAGGGGACTCTGGACGACGTGAAGAACGGTCTGGCTTCGATCCCCGCAGCCACGCGCGCCACGGCGCGAGTCCATAAGGTGGAACCGGGTGAGAGTCTGGCGGATATCGCGAAGCGCTATCAGTCGACCAGCGTGGCGATCGCGGGCGCGAACGGCCTCGAAAAAGGCGCGACTCCTGATGAAGGTACCCGGCTGCTGATTCCCGCGGCGTACCACGATACTCCTGTAAAAGCGGCGAGAACGACTCGTTCCGGCGCGAAATCCTCCGCGAAAGTTGCCCGGAAAGCCTCAGCCCAGGCGCCTGCCAGAAAATCCGCGACAAAGCTCGTGAGCGAGACGCACGCGAAGACGCGGATTATCCGCTAAAAAAATCGCGCGGAGTGTTGCGTGTCTGTCAAAAACAGGTATGCTATTGGTGATCAAGACCGATCAGGAGGCTGCATGTTCGACGATCTGAAGCTGATGGCCCGGGATGAAGACGAGATGGAAGACTTCCGGGGGTACGATGACGACACTGGAAGCGAACCGGCCAAGCTGGACGAGTACGATGACAGCCAACTGGACGATGAAGAGGACGAGATCGTCGTAGTGACGGCGACGCCCGTCGTGGTGACCGAGATCGTCGAAGTGGTTGAGGATACGCCGGCCGCCGCGCCTGCAAGAAAACCGGCGAAGAAGGCGCGGAAAGCGACGCCTGCACCGGCAAAGAAAGCTGCCGCTCCGGCCAAAAAAGCTCCTGCGAAGAAGGCTGCGGCTCCCGCTAAAAAGAAGGCCCCCGCAAAGAAAAAGGCTGCACCGAAGACGGCAGTTAAGAAAACCGTAAAGAAAGCAGCGCCGAAGAAAGCGGCCCCCAAAAAAGCAGCAAAGAAGGCAGCGCCAAAAAAGGCCGCGAAGAAAGCGGTGAAAAAGGCTGCGCCAAAGAAAAAAGCGGCTCCGAAGAAAAAAGCCGCGAAGGGTAAGAAGTAAGTTTCTCGTGAGCCCCGGATGGAAGTCCGGGGCTCACGCTTTTGGGGTTTCTATTTCGCCGGCGTCACGGGTTTGGCGACGACCGAGCGGCATCTCTCAAAAAGCTGGAGCAGGGAATCGGTGTATTCTTCCGCCGATTTCGAAGGCTTGGCGGAGAAACCAGCCGCCGCCGAGCTTCCTTTCCCATATCCGGTGGTCACGGCGATGAATTTCATGAGTTCAAGCGCGATTTCGTCGCGGCTCTTTTGGTGGTCGGCCGCAGGCGCTTCATTGTCGGCGGCAGACGCGGGTTTCGTTTCTTCAGGCAAGTGATCCTCTCCTCAATAGTGGCTGCAATCCGCCAGCAAGCGGCATGCCGGTAAACGCGCGCCAGTTCATCCGCAGGATGAGGGGCGGCGCGCAGGCGCACCTGCTGGAAGCCGACGATGGCCATTCCTACATCGTCAAATTCCAGAATAACCCGCAGCACCGGCGAATACTTGTGAACGAGTGGATTGCGGGGGAGATTCTTTCCCATCTGCAGATCGCCGCGCCGCCGCAGGAAGTGGTGAGCGTGTCCGAAGAGTTTCTGCGGGCGAACCCGGATGTTGGGTTCCAGGGAGGGACGCATCGGGTGGCGGTGGAGGCGGGATGGCATTACGGATCGCGGCATCCGGGCACTCCGCGGACGACGGCGGTCTACGACTTCATTCCGGATGCCCTGCTGGAGCAGGTGGCAAACGCCGAGCAGTTTCTCGCGACGCTGGTGTTCGACCGGTGGGTGGCGAATGGGGATGGGCGGCAGGCGATCTTTTTTCGGGCGGAGCTGAAGGACTGGCTGGCGAAGCCGGGGATTCCGCCGCGGAAGATGGGGTTCGTGGCGTTGATGATCGACCATGGGTTCGCGTTCAACGGGCCGCATTGGGATTTTCCGGAATCGGCGATCACGGGGCTGTATGCCCGGCGGGTGGTGTATGAGAAGGTCCGGTCGATGGACGATTTCGAGCCGTGGCTGACCCGCGCGATGCATTTTCCGGAGGAAGTGCTGGATCGGGCATTGAGGCGGATTCCGCCGGAGTGGATTGCAGGCGAGGAGGACGCGCTCGAGGCGATGCTGGAAAGGTTGCTGGCCCGGCGGAAGAGATTGCCGGAGTTGATGAGCGCTTGCCGGGCGGGCGGAGCGTTTCCGCGGTGGGTGCAGGATTAAGCCGGTCCGATTTCTTCTTCGAGCTTGCGGCAGGTGTACGGCGCGAGAAGGATGCCGTTGCGGAAGTGTCCGTAAGCGGCCCAAATGTTCGTGTCTTCGATGCGGCGGATGACGGGGCCGCAGTCGGTTGCAGGGCGGAGACCGGTCCAGCAGCTTGCGGGTTCGAGGCCAGCGAGTTCGGGGACGAGTTGCGCGGCGCGTTGGCGGATGTCTTCGACGATGGAGCGCTGGATCTCGCGGTCGAAGCCTGCATTTTCCATTGAGCTTCCAGCGATGAGAGTGCCGTTTTCGCGCTGGAGTAGGTAGGTGTGGCCGTCGCGCAGGATGGTGGGGAGCAGGCCGGGGGCGAGATCGAACGAAATCAGATGGCCGCGAACCGGGTAAGAGCGGGGGAGTCCGGGAAGCAGAGTGGAACTCCAGGCTCCGGCGGCGACTACGATGCGGTCGGCCGGGTAGTCACGCTGCGCGGTGCGGATTCCGTCGGGAAGCAGTTCGGTCACCGGTTCGTGTTCGCGGATGTCAATTTTGTAGCGCCGGCACACGGCGCGAAGCGCATCGTTGATGCTGAGGGGGTCGACGACGGCATCGTTGGGGTAATGGCGCGCCGGACGTTCGCGGAAGACGCACGGTGAAGAGTGGATTCCAAGAGTGGTGTGAAGCGCCGCTTTCTCCTCAGTGGCAGCCAGGTCGATGGCGCCGCAGCGGCGGAATTCGAGGCTGAACTCGGAATCCTCTTCGAGGTCGCGGACAAATTCGGGATAGAGGTCGAGGCTGGCAAGAGCCATGCGAACCAGCGCGGGGTTCGTGGAGGCGTCGATTTCGCCGCCGGGCGCCAGCATGCCGGCGGCGGCCCAACTGGCTTCATGGAGGGCTTCACGTCGATCGAAGACGGTGACGCGCCAGCCCTGACGCGCGAGCCGCCAGGCTGTGGTGAGGCCGATGATACCGGCTCCGGCGATGACGACAGTTCTCATATTTAGTGGGCCGGAATCAGCTCCGCGCGGGCGCCGCCGGCGATCAGGACGGAACCATCCTGAAGCGGAGTCGCTGTGTGGCCGACGGGGAGGTCGTTGAGAGTGGGGCCGGCGGTGAAGGTTCCGGTGGTGGGGTCGTAGATTTCCGTTGGGTTCAGCGGCGCTCCGCCCGTCAGCAGCACCTTTCCATTTTGCAAAAGGGTGGCTTCGGCGGAGGTGCGAGCTTGCGCCAGAGGGCCAGTGGATTCGAAAGTGTTGGAGACGGGATCGTAGAGTTCGGCGGTGGAGAGTGCGGGACCGCGATCGGGATCGGCAGTGCCGCCAGCGATCAGGAGTTTGCCGTTCGCGAGCAAGGCAGCGCTGAGGTGGTAGCGCGGCGCCGTCATTTTCGCCGCCGCGTGAAATGCATTGACGGCGGGGTCATAGATTTCTGTGGTGGATGCGGCGGGGCCGAAACCGCCCAGGAGGAAGATGCGGCCGTCCTTCAGATGGATCGCGTGGAACGATGACCGCGGCGCAGTCATGTTAGGGCCGGGGGTGAAGGACTTCGTGCGCGAGTTGTAGATTTCGGTGCTGGCGAGATATTTCTGGCCGGCGCCTTTGCCGCCGCAGATCAGGATACGGCCATCGGGAAGAGCTGCCGCCGCGGCATCTTCGCGAGCTTCGCGAAGATTGCCGGTTGGCGAGAACGTGCCGGTGGAGGGATTGAAAATTTCAGCGGACGCGAGTGGCTGCGCGCCGCGGCCGCCTGCGATGAGAACGGTTCCATCGCGGAGCAGGGCAGCGATATGGTTTTCGCGCGCATCATGGAGACTGCCTGTATTGACGATGGCGCGCGTGGCCCAATCGTAAATCTGAGCGTTGCTCTGCTGGGGGGAGCCTCCGGCGATCAGGATTGTTCCGTTGGCGAGTACCGTCGCGGTGTGGTGCGCGCGGGGGCTCAGGCCGGGGATCTCAACGGCGGCCGGAACTGGGGAAGAAGCGGAGGGCGCCGAAGCCTCGCCGGCAACCTGCGCCGGCGGTTCGATCAGCATCGGCGGCGCGACGTCGCCACTGTGCGCGAGTTCGAAGACACCTTCTACGACGACTGGTTTGCCATTCAGCTGAGCGGGTTCGAAGCGCCAGGTTTTGATGACGATCAATGCCTGTTTTTCCCAGAGAAGATCGGTCGCGTTGAGCGGCGTCACGTCTTTCGTGGCGCCTTGCGAGTCAACCTGGATGTGGAAACGCAGTAGCTGATCGCCGGGGGCGTCCGGGTTGCCCGGGAGCTGGCCGACCATGAGTTCGGGGCGCGTGGCGTGCGGCGGCAGAGTGAAGTTGAGGCGGGCGCGCTGACCGGAGTGATCGATCTTGTCGTTGCGGGCGAGGATGTCGAAGTTCATCTCGATATTGGCGGGGACGCTGGCGGGATGTCCGTCGTGCGTGCCGGGATTGAAGCGCCATTTGTCCATGGCTTCGATGGCTTTTTCATCGAGACCGAAGCCGGCGCCCTGCTGGACATGGACGTCGTGCGCTCTGCCATCTTCGCCGACGGTCACGCCGAGCGTGACGGTGGCCTGAACGCGTGCGCGCGTGGCTTCGGCGGAGTATTCAGGTTCGCTGCGATAGATGAGCGAAGGCTGGGTATCGGGAGTGGTCTGAGCGGGAAGCAGTGCGGCCAGCGCGGCGAGGAGTGCAGCGCCGGGGATCAGGGTGGAACGCATGCTTACTCTACTCATCCGCAAAGTGGAATGGCCGGCAGGCGCCGGACTATAAGCCGGTTTTTGTACCCTTGCGGGCGATAGCCATTCATCATGACCGCGCATTACTACGCGATTCGTCGCCGGCATTGAAGCCGACAGTAGCGACCTACCCGGAAGTATAACGGAGCGGGCAGCTCCTCCTCCCCTATTTGGTCTTGCTCCGCGTGGGGTTTGCCCTGCCGGACGAATTACTCCGTCCGCGGTGCGCTCTTACCGCACCTTTTCGCCCTTACCTCACTCCCTTTTACGGAAGCGCGGCGGTATATTTTCTGTGGTACTTTCCGTAAAGATCCCTTTGAGAGATCCCCCCCGGCCGTTAGCCGGCACGCTGCCCTGTGGAGACCGGACTTTCCTCTCACTTGCGCGAGCGGCTATCCATCCGGCGCCTGCCAGAAACCAGTCTCGCACGTACCCGATGCTAAAATTGCAATTCGGGGCGGGGTAGCTCAGCTGGCTAGAGCGACGGTCTCATAATCCGTAGGTCGGGAGTTCGAGTCTCCCCCCCGCCACCAGCGAATTCCAGTAAACCGGCACCTGCGAGCAGGAGCACGCCGCAGGCGAGTCTGAAAGGCGCCTTCAGCGGTACTTATGCCGCCGAACGGGCGATGGGCGCGGCC
>DASYCD010000302.1:0-6478 GCA_036500405.1 Bryobacteraceae bacterium | reverse complement strand
AAGGAGCGCGCCACGCCGCAATTCCACTTCGGCGGAGAGCAAAGCCGAATGAGCTTTTGCAGCTGCGGCGGTGGCCTGTGGCAGCAAGCTCTCCACATCGTCCCAGCGCCCCAGCAGATAGAGCGCCTGCGTTCGCAGCAGCAACAACTGAGCGCGCTGTTCATCCCATTCCGCCGCCGGCGGTGGAGTGCCCAGGCTATCCAGATACAGCAGTGCGTCTTTGTCTCTGCGGCCAACGAGGATCTGCGCTTTCAGGAGTCGAAAACGCCACTTCGCGGCGAGGTCACCGCTGGTCTCCGCACGCTTCAGCGCCGCCTCCGCGAGGGTCAGCGACGCCGCGTAGCTTTCCCTGCGAAGCAGATCATTCGCAGCGCGAAATTCACTATCCAGTGAGCGAGGTTCCGCAGGCGGCCGGTTTCCGGGGCCGCAAGCGCAAAGGGTCAGAAGCGCCGCCACCGCCAGAAGTCGCATTCGTTACCAGGGTGGACTTCCGCCATCCTCCAGGAAGCAAAAGCCGACTCTCCCTTTCAGAGGACAGTCAAAATCGATTTGCAACATCGTCACCGACCGGGTCGACCGGGTGATCTGCACTTCACCCAGACGGATCGCGCCGAAACCTTTCAGGTGAATTACGTGGCCATAGATATCGAGCCCTGAACTCTCCGGTTTCAGTTCGCGCACGAGAGAAGTGCTGGAAAGCCCGTCGGCAAACGGCAGCTGGGAACTGGCCGCCGGATGGAACCAGCGCGAAATTCTCGACGGCGCCTCACTCAGGCGCGCTCGCAGGGCTTCATTGCCGAAGAGTTCGCGCACCCGATCGACTTTCGGATACGCTTTTTGCAGTTCCGTCAACGTATCGTATTCATCCAGCGTATCGACGTTGAGAACCGGATGCACCGGTATGCCCGCGATCCTCAGGTTCTCGAAACGTGAACCGAGAAGCCGGACCGAGGGCTCTCTCGGGGTATCGCCGTCCGCGTGGTCAGGATAGATGGAAACCAGATTCGCCACAATCCGGTCCGCCGTCACAATATCCATGACGTTCAGATTCTCGACCGTGGCTTTGGCGACAGTGGTATGCGTGTGCCCGCATTCCTCATCGGGGCAATGCGAGCCAATCACTTCGCTGCGGACAACGCCGAAGCTGAGGAGCTCGCGGAGGCGATAATTGTCCGCTCTCGCCGAATCGTAGCCGCCGATGCCGGACAGAGCAGAGCTCGCGCGCGCATCTATGGTTTCGTTAAAGGGAACAGAAAAAAAGCCGCTTGCGCCGACGGCAGTTGCTCTGAATCGAAAATTTTCGGACACTGGCCTCACCTCAGGGTTTGAATTGGAGATCAAACGACGAGGACACAATCTTCCCGGTCTGCCGGTCCTGCTCTCCAAGGCCGGATATGGTCAGTGTATAACTTCCAGGTTTCAGGCCTGCAACGGGGATCAGAATGGAGATCGGCTGGCCTTCCGGCGGAGCAGCGGCGGGCACTTCAAACGCAGCGCTTCCGTCCGTGGAGAGTGCACAGAGGTAGCGGTCGAAGTGAGACGCGGGCGGAACGTCGATCGACAACGAAAAGAACGGAGCCGCGGCCGGAACCACTATGTGAACGGCCTCGCCGCGCGATGCGCCTATCAGAGCGAATGCGGGAAGCGCCCGCGCGGATTCGATGGTATGGCGTAGTCCGGGAATCAGAACCGCGCCCTGATACAACGCAACCGCGCCCAGCAGGATAGCGGCAAGAGCAGGCCATGCGAAGGCTGGCCGCATCCACGCGGTCAGAATGTTTCGCGACAGCCTTCGGGATTCGGCGCGTTTATCCGCAGGCCGATCCACCAGCGAAGGGCGCTCTGCTTCTTCGGCGGATTCCGCCATCACCGCTTTGGCATTGGCGATGAATTGTTGACCCGAATCCACTGCCGCCGCGCATTCGGCGCATTCGAAGTAATGAAGCTCGAACTCGTCTCTTTCGACGGGAGAGAGCTCATCGAGCAGATAGCGCTCGACGGCGTTGGTTTCGGATGCGCGAAGATGTTCCACGGTATTCATGGCCTCATTCTCCTCTCATAGCCATGGTTTTTACTGCGATGGTTTTGAAGCGGGTCCGCGCGCGGTGCAGCAGCACTCGCAGGTAGGCGGCATCCACGTGAAGTTCGGCGCAGACAACTTCTTTATCTTCTTCGTCGAGAAAGATGCGGCGAAGGACTTGCCGATCGCGTTCCGGCAGTTCGTCGAGCACCCGGGCCACCAGCCCTTTTCTCTGTTCGGTCACCATCCGGCCCTCCGGGCTGGGCCCGCGATCGGGAGGATCCGGCGCGTCTTCCGGCAACTGACTCTGGCGCGTGTGAGAGCGAAGGAACTCCAGCCCTACGTTGCGGCAGACCGAGTGAACAAATCCGGGCAGCGCGGCGGGGTTATCGAGGACTTTCCCGGATCGGAAGTACGTCAGAACGCGAAGAAACGTTTCCTGGCAGGCATCTTCAATGAGTTCAGGAGATCGCAACTGCGCTCTCAGCTTACAAAGGATCGGCTTCGAAAAGCGGCTGAGCAGAACATTTTCCGCGGTGGCATCCTGGTCGCGAAGAGCCGACAAATAGCGTTGATCGAATGAAAAGTCCTCCATTCTCCGGTGGATCGAGGATACCAGAAGACGGGGGCCAGAGAGTGCAGGACGCTGCCCGGTGAAGCGTTCGATTTGTGAGGTAAATGCCGTTCCGGAACTCATAGTGTCAGTTGATTCGCCGAAGATGGGGCACCGTGGTCAGCGACCTGAGGTCGCGGGGGTCCACTGGCAGCCGCTGGCCGGCCGCGCGGAAGCTGTAGCGCAGTCCGGAGGGGCCTATGACGGCCATGGATGTCGGGCCGGTGTACTGAAACACCGGACTGTGCGCTGATAATGCCGGAGCAGTGGGACGTATGGAAATTCCGGCGCCGCCCTGCATTGGTTCTGTTTTATGGCCGCAACACGACATCGCAATTCTCCTTTGGATCTGATGTTTCAAGAGGCGCTTCGAAATAAGAAGCAGGCGACGATTCTGTCGCCTGCCACCGCCGCAGGAGCAGCTCCAGAAAGATGCTGCTTGCGGAAAGGGCCGGCCAGAGCAGAAGCCCTTCTCTCCAGCCGTTGCCCAGCCCCCATGCGGCGGGTAACGCTACCCACAGGCTGAAGCAATAAAAGCAATCCAGAATTCTGCCCGCCACTCGTCGCAGCCGGGCAAAAACATCCCACGGGCCGTCCTCTTCCGAGAACAAATGTGTGATGCGCCAGACGGCAAACGTTCCGAGCACGAACCAGTAGAGTTCCATTCCCATTTCTTTTCCGCTGCATTTTCTTTCACCACAGGGCGACAGGCCGGTTGCCGGTAAGCTGCCGGCCTGCCGTATTGGGCTGCTTGCCTGCGCTCAGGATTTCGGCGCCAGCACAAAGGCCTGAATGAATGTGCCTTTGTCGTATACCGACAACCTGTTCCAGCCGTCGGTTGCCATGGCGGCCACGTACAGATCCTCGGCAAATCCGGCCACGTCGCAGACGGAGCCATCGGGTTGCGTCAGAAGACTAAGAACGCTGGCGGTGTAGGCCGCCGGATTCGTAGCCGCGCTCACCTGGCCCGAAGTTGTGGGCGGCGTGAGAAGCGTGGCGCCGCGCGACAGCTGATACGAGTACGTCGCGAAGTTCGCCGGATGCGTGGCGGTATACGGAACGGTCACCGTTCCAGCGGGTCCGGGCGCGTACCGGAAAACGCCGCACGCGTCGGCAGGGTTGCCGTCGAGCGAGGGGGTTCCGAGGGAGCCGGACGTCGGCCGGTTGTCGATATGGAGCGTCATGATGAAGCTGTTGCCGCTCACCAGACCGAGGGTGGAAGCCAGCACCGTATGGATGGTGCCATCGGGATCCACGGTTGACGGGACGTAGTAGGCGATGCCCGCGGCAGCGAGATTCACCGGCTGTCCCGCCGAGTCGAACAAATCGAGCTTCAGCTGGTAATTGCCGAAGGTGCCACCGTCAACCGGCGCGGGCAGATCCGTACTTGGAAACTGCGCGCTGGCCAGATCGACAGGAGGATTCGGGAATGCCCAATCGCCGCCGCCAGCGGGAACTCCCGTTGGAATTTCGAACAGATACGGGACGTTGTTGACGGTTTTTGGACCCAGATTGTAGCTGGAGGTCACCAGATCCGTGCCGACAAACTGGTTGATTTTCCGATCGATCGAGCCGATCAGCGGCTTAAATACTCCGGTGGTTCCCTGGCGATAAGACATTTGGTAGTACATCGCGAGGTTGGAGGCTCTGAGCGAACTATCGAACTCTACGCGCGGATAGATCGGCCGGCCTTGCTCATTTCCAAACGGCGCGTCGAGACCGGCGCCGTAGAGATTGGCGGCAAGCCCGATGTTAGCCGGAGTGGCGGCGAGCGTACTGCTGGTTCCGTAGATTCCGTTCAGCTGGACATTGCCGATGGCGCGGAATAAGACATAGTTCTCCGGTGCGTCGACGGGTGCGCACGGGGTACCCAGAGGCGCCAGAGGGCTGTTGGTATACAGCGTGACCTCCGTGCCGCAGGAGTAATTCCACCATGTATAACAACTGACCGGCGTGGGCGCATAGATGTAGAACGGGAAACCGAAGAAGGTGACGTACGCTTCGAAGTAGAGATTGACCCTCGAATTGCAACCGAGGAATATCAAACCCTGAAAGCGTCCGCAACGATCGGTGGTCAGCGTTGTCACCAGCGTCTTCCTGACAAGCTGGGGGAAGAGAAAGCAAATCAGATGGCGAAGCGCGGATTCATCCACAGTTGTTAATGACTGGCGCAGCGCTGCGAGGTTGCCGGTTACCGCAACACGGTGAATGGATTCGAACTCCGGGGCGGCCGCCGAAAACTGCTGAAGAGTGGCAACGGGCGCCGCGATCTCGGTTTGCCCCAGGCGGGCCAGCGCCGGGCCCGGATCCGGCGGATTGGGGGGGAGCGGTTGAGGATTTATGAGGTACTGACGGATTTTGTCGATATAGACGTCGGTGAGGTTGGCAATGATGTAGAAGATCGATTCCACCTCGTAGACCTGGACTTTCGCGTTAGTAACCGGATAATCGATTGCGATGCCGCTTGAATAGACTCTCTTGAGCAGCGTTCCCTGGACAGGGCAGCGACGTATCCAACAGGGCCAGATCTCGCTGGGAATCAGAAATTCCGAGCGAAGGTCCGCCGCGCTGGCGGTCACGCGGACAAAATTTGTCTGCGCTCCGCGGCGGGTCAGTTCGGACAAGGTGACCGGGCCGGAATCGCTGATGTCGGGTCCGACAACCACACGCACGTCCTGTGGGCTCTGCGATGCCGGCACTGAGAGACTGGCCATGCCTTTTGCGTCGACTGGGGATTGGGTGAGCAGTCGCGCGCCTGAGAAGGCATAGGCGACTGCCGGGGGCGGGGCATCGCACCCTGCCGTTTTCTGGAGCGTCACGCTCACCTGAATGGATAACTTGCTTTTTTGGTCTGCCATTTCTTTTCTCCGAGATGGGGATTTTCGATCCCCGGTCACAACCTTGGGTTGTTTCGCTCTGTAGGTGAAAAGGTGGCGGATTCCGTATCAAAGAAGGGATGAGGGAGGTGTGGGACCGCACCAGAAGGATTAACCTAGCTGGTCGTCTGCTATCCGAATCTCGCCTTTGCCCCAGACGGATTGGCGTCCAACCCCTGTCCAGCGGCCAACTTCGAGATACGGGAGAAATTCGGCGAGATCGCCTTCGTATTCAGCCATGCCGACGAAGCCGCCGATCGAATGGGTTTGGCCGGTGCGAGTGCTGCGGCGTTCGGTTTCGATACGCCGCACTTCGCAGGCGGTCATCTTCACGGCGGCGGCGCGAAGCCCACTGGCCTGGAAATCGAGTTCCAGCGGGCCGGAGCCGTACAGGCTTCGCAGAATGCTGATGCGGTCGCGGAGGCGGCTGAACAGTATCGGAAATTCGGGGCGAGGGGCAATTCGATCTTCGTGTTTGAGTTCGGTGGGCGAGAGGAATTCGACGCGGATTGTTCGTGGTGCGGATTGCCGAGGGTCGAGTTCCAGGGCTACCGGATCAACTGCCCCACAGATGATCTGTTCGGGAAGTCCAGCGGCGGCGAGGCGGCGCACGCAGCGCAGGTCCGCTTTGCCTCGGCCGGGACCCAGACCTTCGCTGGCCAGGGCGGAGAACGCTCGCACGAAATATTCGAGCACCGCCGTATCTATCGTGAAGACGTTGAGGTCAAAGTGAAAGGACTCGCCGGGCTGGATGGCGCGGCCATCGAGATGGCGGGCGCGGAATACAAACGGGCGAGGCGGGTCGGCGAGTCCGCTCGGTCCACCGGGGGGCGCAACCGGCGCGAAGAGTTTGGCATAGGGGCCGGCGAGTCGACTGAATTCTGTTCCGAGAGCGCCCCGCAGAGTATTGGCCGCTTTGCCGGGTGGGAAGAAGAGCGATTCGCGCGCGGTGAATTCGAGCCGCAGGGG
>DASYCD010000301.1:0-4354 GCA_036500405.1 Bryobacteraceae bacterium | reverse complement strand
TGGAGGTCGTATGGCATCAGCTGTTGAACAAAAAGTCAAGCAGATCATCGTAGAGCAGCTCGGCGTGGACGAGAGCCAGGTGGATAACAAAGCGTCGTTCGTCGATGACCTTGGCGCCGACTCGCTCGATATCGTCGAACTGGTGATGGCGTTCGAAGAAGCTTTCGAACTCGAAATCCCCGACGAAGATGCCGAAAAAATCGCCACGGTTGGCGATGCCGTCACTTATATCGAAAATAAGAAAAAGTAGTCTGGTCCGCGGCATCCTCGCATTCGCCGTAAGCATCTTATCGGATAAGCGAGGCTGCAGGCCGCAAACCTGTCTTTTCCACTCCACCCCTCCAGGAGTTCCTGATCCCGGCGGGGTGGTATTTGTTACGCGTGTAGAATCAGGAAGGAGAGTTCTTCTATTTCCCGCAGAGTTGTAGTCACTGGCGTAGGCCTGATTTCGGCCATCGGCGCCACCACGGTAGAGAACTGGCAGTCCCTCCTGGTCTGCAAAAGCGGTATTTCGCGCATTGAATCGTTCGATACTTCTCTTTTTAATTCGCAGATCGCCGGCGAAGTGAAAACTTTCGATCCCGCGCAGTTCATCGAGAAGAAGGAAGTAAAGAAAATGGGACGGTTCATCCAGTTCGCCATCGCGGCGTCCGTGGATGCGCTCGCCCAGTCCGGGCTTCAGGTGACCGACGAAAATTCCGAACGCGTCGGCGTCTATGTCGGCAGCGGCATCGGTGGTTTCGAAGTCATCGAGCGCGAGCACAACAACTACCTGAACCACGGCCCCCGCCGCATCTCCCCGTTTTTCATCCCGGCGACCATCATTAATCTCGCGTCCGGTTACATTTCCATCCGCACCGGCGCGAAGGGTCCGAATTCCGCCACCGCCACCGCCTGCACCACCAGCGCCCACTCCATCGGCGATTCTTTCCGCATCATCAAGCGCGGTGACGCCGATGTCATGATTTGCGGCGGCGCCGAAGCCTGCATTACCCCAATGGGCGTCGGCGGATTCGCCGCCATGCGCGCCCTCTCGCAGCGCAATGACGATCCCGAGCACGCCTCCCGCCCGTTCGATAAGGATCGCGACGGCTTCATCGTCGGCGAAGGCGCGGGCGTTCTCGTTCTCGAAGAGCTCGAAACCGCGAAGAAGCGCGGCGCCAATATCCTCGGTGAAATCGTCGGCTACGGCATGAGCGGCGATGCGCACCACCTTACCTCACCTCCCGAGGATGGCGAAGGCGCCTATCGCGTCATGCGCAACGCGCTGAACGACGCGAAGCTCATGCCCGAGCAGATCGATTACATCAACGCTCATGGCACTTCCACGCCGCTCGGCGATCGCGCCGAAACAGCGGCCATGAAACGCACCTTCGGCGAGCACGCTTATAAGCTCGCCGTCAGTTCCACCAAATCGATGACCGGCCACCTGCTCGGCGGCGCCGGGGCACTCGAAGCGGGTATCGTGATCTGTGCGCTCCGCCACCAGATCGCGCCGCCCACCGCGAACCTCGAGGAGCCCGACGAAGGCTGCGATCTCGACTACATCCCGAACAAACCGCGCGAAATGAAGATCGACTACGCGCTCAGTAATTCCTTCGGTTTCGGCGGGACCAACGGCGCGCTCATCTTCAAGCGCTTTACGGATTAAATTACGTCATGAAAATCGTTGTCGCCATCAAGCAGGTGCCCGCGCGGGACAGCCTGCTCAAAGTCAATGCGTCCGGCGCATGGATCGATGACTCCGATCTCTCCTGGGAGATTAACGAGCCCGACGCCTACGCCCTTGAAGCTGGCCTGCAGTTGCGTGAGGCCGCTTCGGGCGAAGTCGTGGTTCTCTGCGCTGGCCCCGAACGCGCCACGCAGACCATTCGCGAGGCGCTCGCCAAAGGCGCGGACCGCGCGATTCACATCGAAACCGACGAAGCCGCCACCGACCCGCTTGTGCTCGCGAAGCAGATGGCCGCCGCGCTCGAATCCGAAAAGCCGGATGTCATCCTCACCGGCCTCCAGTCGGACGACCTCGGCTACGGCCAAACCGGCGTCATTCTCGCCGAAGTGCTCGGCTACGTCCACGCGACACTCGTCATGAGCATCGAAACCACCGGCTCCGGTATCCGCGTCAAACGCGAGCTCGAAGATGGCTGGTTCCAGAACGTCGAAATGCCACTGCCTGCTGTTCTCACGATTCAGTCCGGCGCGGCGAAACTTCGCTACGCAACGCTGATGGGCATCAAGAAGGCCAAATCGAAAGAGATCAAAGCCATTCCAGCCGCTACTGGCGCCACGCCGCTCGTTACGCTCGAGCGTGTCTACTTCCCGCAGAAATCGAAGAAGTCGCAGATCTTTGAAGGTTCGCCGCAGGAGACCGCGGCGCAACTGGTGGAAAAACTGAGATTCGAGGCGCGCGTATTATGAGCGGCATTCTGGTAGTTCTCGAACAGGCGCAGGGCATGTCGATTGAGGCCCTCGCCGCCGCGCAGCAGATTGCGTCCGAACTAGGCCAGCCCGTATTCGCGGCCATCGTCGGCAATGACGGCCCCGCTGTAGCCGCCTACAAAGTAGAAAAGGTTCACGCGGTCGTTCATCCGCTTCTCGCGGAATACACTTCGGACGGCTATAAGATCGCGCTCAAGCAGTTGATCGAGCAGCATCAGCCTTCCGGTGTCCTGTTCCCCCACACCTATCAGGTCCGCGATTTCGCGCCGGCGCTCGCCGCATCGCTCGGCCGCGTACTCGTGAGCGACGTCATCGGCCATCGCGCCGAAAATGGCTCGCTCGTTCTCGTTCGCCAGCTCTTCCAGGGCAAGCTCAACGCGGACGTGCGCTTCCAGGGCGAAGGCCCGTGGTTCGCCTCCATTCAGGCCGGCGCATTCCGCGCGGAGAACGCAGTCAAAGGCGACGCCGCCGCGCCAGTCGAAACCATGACGCCCGCTCTCGAAGCTTCCCAAATTCGCACCAAACCGCTCGAACGTTTCCGCGAATCGCAGCGCGCCGTCGATCTCGGCGCAGCTGAGCGTATTGTCTCCGTCGGCCGCGGCATCCGCGAGCAGGAGAACATCGGGCTCATCGAAGATCTCGCCAAAGCCATGGGCGCGGAACTCGCCGCCTCACGCCCCATCTGCGATAACGGCTGGCTCCCCATGGAGCGCCAGGTCGGCAGCTCCGGACAAACCGTCGCTCCGAAGCTCTACGTCGCCGTCGGTATTTCCGGCGCGATCCAGCACCTGGTCGGCATGAAGGGCTCGAAGACGATTGTCGCCATCAATAAAGACCCCGAAGCCCCCATCTTCGAAGTAGCGGACTACGGCATCGTCGGCGATCTCTTCCAGACCGTCCCAGCCATCATTGAAGCTCTGAAGAAGTAACGCGCTTAGTGCATCGCCACCTTTTCGAGCATGTCCCACCCGTAAGCCCGCGCTACACGGTCGACGATCTCTCGCGCCAGCGCTTCCCCGTCGTCGCTGTTCGTCATGATCGCGACTCCATAGCCTTTCGCCCGGTGCGCAATCAGGCGGCTCTCGTAACCCGAATTACTGCCGTAATGCTCGAAATACCAGCCCTGCCCATATTTCGTGATCATGAACCCGACGGCATAGGGCCCCACGCCCACCGGCGTCACCATTTCCTGCGCACTCGTTCTGGAAAGTACCCGCGTTGACCGCCCAGCCAACGTAAGCTGCACCTCGACCGCAAACTTCGCCAGGTCGGTCGCCGTGGTCCAGAGCCCAGCCGCCGCCTGCTGTGGAAACACCCCCCACGGCTCGCCTTTGCTCTTACCCGAGGCGTCGTGCCCTCGCACCGCGTGCTTCTCCCGATCTTTCGGGAGCGGCGCCTCATAAGTGCTGTTAGACATCCCAATCGGTCCCAGCACCCAATCCTGCATGATCTTCGCAAACGGCTCGCCGACGGTATCCGTTAAAGCCAGTTGTTCGATCATCGCGCCGCCCCCGGAATACTGAAAGGCTTCGAGCGGAGCTCTTCCCAGCCTCACCGGCCCCTGCTTCGATGGAGGAACTCCGTCCAGAATCTGGACAACCGTCGGCAGCGGCGCGTTGCGCGCATACCCATCGAAACCAAATCCGTCAGTCGTTCCCGACGTGTGGCTCATCAGATGCCGCGGCGTAACGAACATCCCGCCGTGAAACGGATCATCCGGCAGCTTCCACGATTTCAGAATCGTATTGATGTCCTGGTCCAGCCCGAACCGCCCATCCTGAATCGCCCGCAGTGATGCCATCGCCGCAACCGGCTTGCTGATCGACGCCGCCTGATACAACGTGTCGTTCGCCGCCGGTGCGCCGGTCTCCACGTCCGCAACACCCCACGATTTCGCCCACTCAATCCGGAAATC
>DASYCD010000300.1:0-6944 GCA_036500405.1 Bryobacteraceae bacterium | reverse complement strand
CGTGGCGAAATGCTCAGCGACGATGACGTATTCCGGCGCGGCGGGTACGTTCGATCTCCACGTACGCTACTTCGACCAGAACTCCGGCAATGCAAAGTACCGGGTTCTGGTCAATGGCAAAGATGTAGGGGATTGGACTGCGGATGTTGTCGTGCCGTCGTTCCGGCTCGACGGTTCAACTTCGACGCGCCATATCGTCAGCAACGTCGCCTTAAAACCCGGCGACTCCGTGGAAATCGAGGGAACCCCCGACGGCCGCGAAGTCGCCGCGCTGGATTACGTGGAGTTACATTAGTGCTCTGCGACTATCCGCAAAAAGGGGACTGGTCGATTTTCGCCGCTTTTGCGAAAACTCGGACCTGTCCCCCTTTTGCCTACGCGGATTCGAGAGCCTTCTTGGCGTATTCCATGCACTTCTTCACTTCGGTCACGGAATCCGACCCGGCAGGGATCTGATATTCGAGTTCGATCGCGGCCGGGAACTTGTACTTGTTCTTCTTCAGTGTCTGAAGAATATCCGTGATCGGCGTCGAGCCCTGGCCCCACGGAAGGTTGGCGCCGCGTGCCTGCGGGGTGGTCGGAGTTCTGTCCTTCAGGTGCAGGCTGGCGATCTTCTCGTGGTACTTAATGATCGCGGGAACCGGGCTTTTGCCGGTGCCGGCATAGTAGTGGCCGGTGTCCAGATTGACGGCGTTGCCCTTGGATTGATTGAGCACCGCATCCCAGGCGGTTTCGGTGGCCTGCTCGTGAGCGTGATACGCGGCGACCATGCCGTGCTTCAGCGCCGTATCGCCCATGCGCTGGGTGAACGGGCTGGGCTGTTCGGGCAACTCGAGGCTGAGTTGAGTCGCGCCGAGAGCCTTGCCCACTTCGAAGAAGTAGTTGAACTCTTTGTCGTCCATCTTGTCGGTGGGAGTGAGCTTATGACAATAAATCTCGACGCCCGCATCGTTATAGAGCTTGCGGAATTCCTTGAACTTGTCCATCGACGCCGAAAGGCGCCACGCCTTCAGCTTCTCCGCGGCCTCCTGCTGTTCAGGAGTCATCGCGCCGCGGCCGCCGCCGCGGGCCCCGCCGCCTCGTCCACTCCCACCGCGTGCGCCACCCGCGCCGCCGCGGGGAGCGCCCGCAGCCTCCAGAGGAGGAAGAGGAGCGCCGGCGAACCGCTCGGCCGCCGTGGGCATGAGCTCGATCGCGCTGATACCGCTGTCCACGACGAGCTTGAGCAGTTCGTGTGCGTCGTTCGCCAGCTCCGGTCTGTCGCGATAGCTGTAGGTGATCGTCGCGATCTGAACGCCGTCGAATTTCGAATTGGGCTTCGCCGCAAACAACGTCGCCGCCGGAACCGCGGCTGTGGCCAAAGCCACTTTTCCAAAATTACGTCTCGTGAATTCCATGTGTGCTCCCAAAATAGTTTACCTCCGAACCCGCAGAAGACCCGGAACCCACCACAGGGTTCCGGGTCTTCTGTTACAGCCAGCGATACATGTGCTCCCTTAGAACTGCAGCCGAGCGGAGAATGCCAACACGCGAGCATTGAACGCGCTGGTAATGTAGCCGATGGTGGCCGCATTCGTGACCTGATTGGTCGTCGGGCTGAACTGGACGCCGTTGCCGAGACCGACGCCGCCGGTCGCGGTTCCGATTTCCGTGTGGTTGAAAACGTTGTACGCCTGAGCCTGGAAGCGAAGCAACCGCTTCTCGCTGCCCAGCGGAACGTTCTTTGTCAGCGTCAGATCGAAGTTGGTCACGTGCGGGTTGGTGAAAATGCCCGCGCCGCCGCCCATGTTGCCGATCGCCGGCGGGCCAACGATCGAATTGTTGGGACCGCTCGGCAGAGCCGGCATCGCGAGGGCGGTCGGATTGTAGTAAACCTGGCCGTTCCCGTTGGTGCCGATGTTCGCCATCGGGTCGCCGATGATCTGGCAGCGTATGGCGGAAGTAGCGTTGCTGGCTGCCAAATCCGGTGTTCCGCTGTAGCCTCCCGTGATGTTCTTGCTGTTTGCCGCAAGAGCGCACGTCGGATTGAAGGGCGCGCCGCTCTGGAACGATGTGATACCGGAGAGAGACCAGTGATCTGTGATCGCGCCCAGGAACTTCACGTTCATGTGCTGCGCTATCCCGGGGATGTCATAGGTGTAGTTGACCTGCAGATTGTGGCGGCGGTCCGAACTGAGGCGTCCATAATTCCAGGCTTCATTGTCAGGAACAACGGGCGTGTATGCGGTGGTCCCCAGAGCTTTGGAGAACGTGTAAACCGCGCCCCACTGCAGCCCGTGCGAGTAGCGCCGGTTCACGCTGGCGGTCAGAGCATTGTAGTTCGTGTGCCCCAGGAAGTTTCGGGTTGTGATGGAGTTGTATCCCGGGTAGACCGTGCGCTGCAGAATGCCACCCTGCCATTGCGCGATCGTGTTGCTGGAGTTACCGGAGGTAGTCGGATCGAGCGCCGCCTGATTGAATGGCCAACCCGCGCCAAGCGGGATGGCGTTGATGTTGTAATTCAGGACTTGGTTATACCCGTGGTTGAAGGTGTAGCCAACGTCTACCACCATGCTCTTGCCGACATTACGCTGAATGTCGAGGCTCATATTCTGCACGGCATCGAAGGGCACCTTACCAATAGCCCAGCCGCTCGGCGCGAGAGGCGCGACCGAAAGAGAGGTGAAGCTGGGCGGCTTGCCTGTATTCTGCGCGGCGATATCGTCAAACGTCAGGTTCGAAACCGACTGCTGGTAGGCAGACGGAGCCTGGCCGGACATCGGATACACCTGATTGCCGTCGAGGCGGTTATAGAAAATGCCCCATCCGCCGCGAATGGCGGTCTTGCCGTCGCCCATCAGATCGTACGCGAAGCCGATGCGGGGTCCAAGAGCAACCGCCGCCTGCGAATAAGGCTCTGGTTTGACGCCATTGACGCCGAGCGTCTCGAGCCCCGTGGCCGGATTCCCGGAATTCGGAACGTAATCGCCAATGAGGCTGCTGCTGACGGTATCGGCGCTGCCGGGGTCTTTCGCAACCAGATTCGTCCCGGAGCAGGGAGCCGCGGCTCCGGTTTTGCAGGCCGGAACGTAGACGCGGGCCATCGCGTTCCTGTCATACTTCGCGGTGTTGAAGTTGACGAAAGTTTTGTTCAGATCGATCTGCGGGGTCTGGTGATAGAAGCGCACACCCAGATCGAGGGTAAGCCGCCGGTTTACTTTCCAGTTGTCCTGGATATACCATTCCGCATTCCAGTACTTCACGTTGAATGTCGTGGTGATGTTGTACTGGCTGTAGCTGTTTACGTTACCGAGCAGCGCATTCGCGTATCCGGAGTTCGTGTTCAGGAACGGGATCGAGCTGTTCGCCGCGAAGTTATAGGCGCCGTTGTAGTTCCGCTGCGAAGGCTGGAGTTTGAGGTTGTGCTCCAGATAAATTCCGGCCTTGAAGGCGTGCTTGCCGATGACTTTGCTGATGTTGTCCTGGTAAGTCCAGATCGGATTGAAGTTCTCTTCAGCGCCGGCGGACGTGCCGTTGCGGGTGTAGCTGGCGCCGACCGGGTAAGTGCCACCGGAGCCGAAAGTGAACGTCGGCAGAAGTGGAAGGTAGCCGTTGGTCTTCGACATGGGACCGTTGTCAGCCGCCGTGGGAGGCGGGAACAGAGTCGGCAGGCCGGGTTCGAGAGAACGCAGCGAATCCGCATAGTTGCCGAGCGAATAGTACGCCCAGGTGTTCCAGCTATTCGCGACGGTTACTTCGTTGACGAGGGTCGGGCTCAGGGTCTGCGTGGAAGACCAGGAGTAGCCATGGCCTGGATTGGGGTGATCGATATTCGCCATGGCGGGCAGACCGGATTCGCGGCCGGCGGGATTGCCGCTGAACTGCACGCCGGAGTAGATCACCTGCATGTCGTCATGATCGTTGATCCAGCGGAAGTAGCCGCTGATCTTCGATGTCACCTGCGTATCGATACGGAGCACGTCATTGCGGCGCGGGTGCTGCGCGCTTCCCTGCTCGAAATAGTTATCGATATAGAGCTGGGCCGGATCGGTCGGCGTGTAATTCGGCAGCGGGAAAAAATTCAGCAGCTTCTGGCCGACCGCATTGATCCGGTTCTGCGGGATTTTGTTGCCCGAAAACGGCAAATTGTTGTTGGCCGGATCGAGCAGCGTAAGATTCACGGGCTGGCCGCCCGAGTTCCCCCGATCCGCGGAGAAGTCGCCCATGCGATCCGCCAGCGTGGGCATAAAGAGCGTCTGCGTGGTGCCTGCAACGAACTGCCCGGTGTATTCCTGCGACCAGAAGAAAAACAGGTGTTTCTTGCTTTTGTTGAGCAGTTTCGGGATATAAGCCGGGCCCCCGATGGAGTAGGTTTCGACGTTGTACCGGTAAGGTACCCGGGCTGTCGCGGCGCCGTTCTTCAGAGTGTGGTTGTTCGCCCAGCTATTCGCGTTGAATTCTTCGTGGCGATGATTCCAGCCGGCTGTTCCGTGGAAATCCTGCGTGCCGCTCTTGGTGACGACCGTGATGGTGCCGCCCGAGTTGCGGCCGAATTCGGCCTGATAGTTGGAGGTCAGGACTTTCAGCTCCTGGATCGCGTCGATATTGGGTTCGTAATGCAGCGTTCCGTTCGAGCCCGTATCCATATCCGTGATGCCATCGACCGTGAAGTTTTTGGCCGACGTGTTGCCGTTGATGGTGATACCGCCGATCGCTCCCGGACCGGTCACGTCGCGCGCGCCGCCCGTATCGATGACGCCGGGGACCAGCTTCATATAACCGAACAAATCGCGGCCTTTCAGCGTGAGCGACTCCAGAGCGCTGGAGTCCACGGTTTGCGACTTTTCGGAGCTCTGCAGCTGGACAGCGGCGATTTCCGCGGTGACCGAGATCGACTCCGACACGTTTCCGAGCTGGAGAACCATCTTGCCGCCGTTGTGGGTTTCCGAAGCGCTGACCGCGATGCCGGTCTGGGTCATGGTCTTGAAGCCGGGCGCTTTCACGGTGAGCGTGTAAGTGCCTGGATCCAGTGACAGGAAGCGATAGGTGCCCGAGCTATCCGTATTGCCGGAGCGTGTTGCATTCGTTTCTGTGTTAGTAAGTGTGACGGGTGCGTTTGAAACCGCCGCATCCGCGGGATCGACTACCGTTCCGATCAGCGAGCTGGAGATTGTCTGAGCGAATGCACTGACGCAGCTCAGCGCCAGCGCAATCGCAATACGCTTATAGGTGTTCGAGTTCATGTTTTCCCCTTCAACCTGCCCCGACGCAAATCGGGCGCAGTAGACCCTGCTAAAGCGGCACGAGCCTCCCTCCCCGTATTGAGGGATTCCGTACTGGAAAAACACTATCACTCGCTCAAAAGAGTGTCAAGGTAACGTTATATTCGCCGATAATCGCACAGGGGGCCTTTCGAGTCCGTAGTTGACATTTCAGGAGGATAGATGGATGTAAGTCAAAGCGCAGCGGCTAGTTACTAATTTGTCCTCATCATCACGACGCTCGATGGAACCGCTTCCACTAACTTCCGGAGGCGGTGCTCTATTTCACGGAACGAAAGTGCCGAAAGGCTGGACCATCAGAGGTGGTCTGTGCGTGTGATGCCCTTGCCTTCCGTGACGATGATGAGTCGGTTCGCGGGTACGGCGGTCAAGGTTTCTGATTTGCCGGAAGGCCAGCGGATTTCGATGTCGGCTTTGGTTTCGGAGCCGAGGCCGAAGTGGAGGCGTTTGTCGTTAACGGAGAGATAGGAGGATTGAGCCAGGACGGGTTTGGCTTGCTTTTTGTCCCCGTAGCTGCAGAGGACGGTTGCGCCGATAGCGCTGCGGTTTGAGTTGACGCCGATGAGCTGGACCTTCAGCCAGTGATTCGTTTTGCCGATATCGTTGCGGAGGAGTGACGGGGGCTCATTCATGTTCATGATGAGGATGTCGAGGTCGCCGTCGTTATCGAAATCGCCGACCGCGAGACCGCGGCTGGAGTGGAGTTCCTTCATGGCGGGACCCGCGTATTCCAGAAGCTCTTCGAATTTCCCTTCGCCTAAATTCCGGAAGATGACATTGGGCGTCTTCATCGGCGAATCGGAGACCTTTCCGTCGATTTCGGGGAAGATCATGCCGGTGGTGAAGAACAGATCGGGGAGGCCGTCGTTATCGAAGTCTTCGATGGCGGCTCCCCAGCCGACGAAGCGGGTTTCGACGCCGAGACCGGCGCGAATCGTCCTGTCGAAGAAGACGCCCTTTCCGTTGTTGCGGTAGAGGACGTTGGTATCCGAACTGAAATGGGTTTTGAAAATATCGAGCGAGCCGTCGCAATCGTAATCGCCGATGCCAAGGCCCATGCCTTCCTGGGTGCGTCCGTCTTCGTTCAGCGCGACGCCGCTTTCGAGGCCGCGTTCCGTGAAAGTGCCGTCTTTGTTATTGCGGAACAGGAGGCTGTAAGTCGCGTCGCAGGCTACATAGATATCGGGCCAGCCGTCATTGTCGAAATCGGCGGCGACGGCGGTGAGGCAGTAGCGCGGCTTGACAGTGGAGATGCCGGCCCTTTGGCTGACGTCCGTGAAGGTGCCATCGCCGTTGTTGTGATAGAGAATGCAGGTTTCGCCCTGAATGCCGGTTGGTCCGCATTCCACAGGGATGCTGCCGTAGGCGCAACCGGGATCTTTGCCACGAGCGGGAACCTTCGCGGGGTCGAACACCAGATAGTTGGAGACAAAGAGGTCGAGATGGCCGTCGCGGTCGTAATCGATCCAGGTGCAGCCAGCGCCGAAACGGGTGTGCGTCTGGATCAGCCCGGCCTTCGCGGTCACGTCTTTGAATGTGCCGTTGCCTTCGTTGTGGAGCAGGATGTTCTGGCCCCGGCAGGTGATGAAGATATCTTCGAAACCGTCGTTATCGTAATCGGCGACTGTGACGCCGGACGCCCAGACGCGCTGTCCAAGGCCGGAGTTTTCGGTGACATCCTTG
>DASYCD010000299.1:0-15002 GCA_036500405.1 Bryobacteraceae bacterium | reverse complement strand
CGATCGCGACGGACGGCCAATGCCCGAATTTCTCGGCGACCAGGATTCCGCCCGAACCTCGGAGCAAGCGTAGGATTCCTGATGAACAGCGAACGGCCTTTTATATCCGAACTCATCTTGTGGGGCGCGAGCGGACACGGGAAGGTCATTCTGGATATCGCGCAAGCTACCGGGCTTTTTAGTGACATTGCCTTTATCGATGATGCCCCTGCTTTGCGGGGCAGTGGATTTTGCGGACGTAAGCTTTATACTCCAGCCATCGGTTTCGCCGCGGCTCGCGCTGACGCCAGATTTCTGATCGCGATTGGGAATAACAAGATTAGAGCGAACCGTTTTCGCGATGCTCTCGACACTGGACTGCAACCCGCGACCGTCGTTCATCCATCCGCGATCATGTCTGATTCGTCCCGAATCGGGGGCGGAACGGTCGTTATGCCGAGGGTTGTCATTAATGCGGCAGCTGACATCGGAGAAAACTGTATTCTGAACACCGCCGCAGTGATCGAACATGATTGCCGCATCGGGGATCATGTTCACCTTTCACCAGGGGTCCTTCTCGCTGGCGGCGTCACGGTCGGGCCGCTCAGCCATTTGGGGATCGGCGCCGTGGTATTGCCAGGAATCCGAATCGGCGAAGCGGTCAGAGTCGGGGCGGGCGCAGTTGTGACAAGGCCGGTTCCCGACGGCGCCACTGTGGTCGGCGTGCCCGCGAAACCGCACAAAAATTCTCCAGCTTAGTTCATGAGATCTCGTATCCTTCTCTCCGTCCCCCACATGGGAGGCATGGAACAAACCTACGTGGCCGAGGCATTTGCCACCAATTGGCTCTCCACCGTCGGTCCCAACGTCACCGCTTTCGAAGAGGAATTCGCCCACCATATCGGCATGCATTCCGTCGCGCTCTCGAGCGGGACAGCGGCGATGCACCTGGCTCTTCGGCTACTCGGAGTCGAGCCCGATGACGAGGTCTTCTGCCCCACCCTCACATTTGTCGCAACGGCGAACCCCATCGTTTACATGGGCGCCAAACCAGTCTTTCTCGACAGCGACCGGGAGAGCTGGAACCTCGACCCTGACCTGCTCGCCCGCGCTCTGAAGCAGCGGGCAGACCGTAACCAGCTTCCAAAGGCGGTCATTGTAGTCCATCTTTACGGCCAACCGGCCGACATGGACCCCATCCTGGAGGCCTGTGATCGTTACGAGGTGCCGCTACTGGAAGATGCCGCAGAGGCCCTGGGGGCCACCTACAAGGGCAAACCGGTCGGCCAACACAGCGGTCTGGCGGTTTACTCCTTCAACGGCAACAAGATGATCACGACGACCGGAGGCGGGATGCTTTCCGCATGCGACCCGGACTGGATCAGGCGCGCCCGGTACTGGTCCACACAAGCGCGCGATAATGCTATTTGGTACGAGCACACCGAAATGGGCTATAACTACCGGATGAGCAACGTGCTCGCGGGCATCGGACGCGGGCAGCTGCAGGTGCTTCCTACCCGTGTCGAGCAACGCCGCGCCATCGCGTTTCGATACCGCGATGCTTTCGCCGATATCCCTGGGCTGACTTTCATGCCGCAGTCGCCACACGGAGTCGTCACCAACTGGCTCAGCTGTTTCCTGGTCGACAGTATGAAATTGGCGCTTTCACGCGATGAGCTGATTGCCGCGCTCGATGCCGACGATATCGAAACCCGGCCCGTGTGGAAGCCCATGCACCTGCAGCCGCTGTATCGGCATGCGGAGAGCATCGGCGGGGAAATCGCGGCCGATCTTTTTAATCGCGGGATTTGTCTGCCCAGTTCGAGCAGCCTTTCTATTGAAGATCAAACGCGCGTGATTGAATCTGTCCGGCAGGCGGCGGGGGTTCCATCGGCATGAGTCCGGCTAAAGCTTCGGATCGCCTGCTGCGATACCACCGGCCGTTATTGCTGCTGACCCAGGCGGTCATCTGCGCAATAGCGGTCATCGCCGCTTTCGATCTTCGCTTTGATGGCGCCGTCCCTCCGCTTCATCGTCCTGAACTGCGTTTCGCGCTCCTCGTCTGGCCTCTTGCCAAACTCTCGGTCTTTCTGGTTGGCGGCCTTGGCCGCGGATGGTGGCGCTATGTCTCGCTGCCGGATCTGATTCGGCTCACCGTCGGGAATATTGGGGCCAGCATCCTGGTTACCGCGCTGACGCTCGGCTTCGTCGGGATGGCTTTCCCGCGATCCATCTACGTCATTGATTTTCTGGTCTGCCTCCTCCTCACTGCCGCGACGCGCATCAGCCGACGCGTTCACTGGGAACTTTCACAATCGCGCACGCGCAGCACATCGGAGGGCCGCACCCTGATCTACGGCGCGGGCGACGCGGGCGCATCCCTCCTGCGCGAAATTCGCCAGAACGCTTCCCTGCCCTACCACGTAGTCGGACTTCTGGACGACGATAGCGCCAAGCTCGGCTCTTCGATCCACGGCATCAAGGTTCTCGGCACCGGCGACGATATTGCAGCTATCGCCCGGAAGCATGTCGCCGAGACGGTCCTGGTGGCCATGCCTTCCATCACCGGCCAGAGAATGACGGCCATTCTGCAGACATGCCACGGCGCCGGCGTTTCCTGCAAAACTATTCCCAGCCTTTCCACGCTGCTCTCGAACGTGAACCTGACGTCGCAGATTCGCGATGTTGCAGTGGAGGATTTGCTGGGCCGCTCCCCCGTCGTGCTGCAGCATCAACTGATCGAAAAGCGGATCACGGGCCGGGTCGTGATGGTGACAGGGGCCGCCGGCTCGATTGGCTCCGAGCTCTGCCGCCAGATTTCCCAGTTTCGCCCGGCTGCAATCATCGGCTTTGAAAGCTCCGAAACCGGCCTTTTCCATCTCGAAAACGAACTCCGCGCCTCATTCCCCGATGTTCCCTTCCATCCCGCAATTGGCAACGTCCAGAACCTGTCTCGCATCGAAGAAGTGATACGGCGTTATTCGCCCGCAATGATTTTCCACGCCGCGGCCTACAAGCACGTGCCCATGATGGAAGCCCACCCCTTCGAGGCGGTGGAGAATAACGTCTTCGGCACATACAACGTGGCAAGCGCGGCGGCCCGGCTGGGCGTCGGCGAATTCGTTCTCATCTCCTCCGATAAAGCAGTGCGGCCCACAAACATCATGGGCGCGACCAAGCGCATCGCTGAATTCATCATCCTGTCGCTTTCCTGGAGCGACACGCGCTTCGTCGCGGTGCGTTTCGGCAATGTGCTCGGCAGCAACGGCAGCGTGGTGCCGCGCTTCAAACAGCAGATCCTCGCCGGTGGACCGGTCACCGTCACGCATCCCGAAATGCAGCGCTTCTTCATGACGATCCCCGAAGCCAGCCAGCTCGTTCTACAGGCTTCCGCCATGGGACGCGGCGGCGAGGTGTTCGTGCTCGATATGGGCGATTCGGTGCGCATTGTCGACCTGGCGCGCAATCTGATCCTGCTTTCGGGATTGCGCCCGAATGAAGACATCCGGATCGAGTTCACCGGCACGCGCCCCGGCGAAAAGCTGTACGAAGAAGTGTGCCATCTTGAAGAAGGCACCATGGCGACTCCTCACGAAAAAGTTCGCGTGTTCGCGGCGAACGCGATCCACCAGCCCGATATCGAGGCCTGTCTGAGCGCGCTGCGCGAAGGTTGCAAGGCCCGGGACGCCGCCTGCGTACTGGACACGCTGAAGGCCGCGATCCCGGACTACACACCGAGCGAGCACGTGCTGGCTCGGGCCCAGGCCTCCCTGCCGCATGCGGCCGGGGCTCACAATTAACTCCTCGCCCAAAATCGCGATTCTCGGCGCGGGGCTCGCGGGCCTTGCTGCTTCCGCCGCACTCGGCAGCGCCGGATTCGAGGTGGAACTCCTCGAATCACGCCCTTTTCCTGGCGGCCGCGCGACTTCCTGGCCCGTTCCCGGCGCGGACGATTCCGGCGAAGTCATCGACAATTGCCAGCACGTGCTGCTGCGCTGCTGCGTCAATCTGCTCGATCTCTATCGCCGCCTCGGCGTCTCCAAACACATTCGATTCGAGCGCGAGTTCTACTTCATTGAGCCGGGCGGCCGCATGTCCACTTTGCGGCGCGGCGTCCTCCCCGCGCCGGCGCATTTCGCCGGATCTTTCCTCTCGCTCTCCTTCCTGGACCTTCCGGATAAATTCGGGATCGCCCGCGCGATGCAGGCCATCCCGCGCGAGTACGGCAAGCGCACGGATCTCGACCGGATCTCCATGCTCGACTGGCTGATCGAGAAGGAGCAAACGGAAGGGGCGATTGAGCGTTACTGGCGGCAGGTGCTGGTGAGCGCCGTCAACGAAGAGCTCGATCGAATGGCCGCCAGCCACGGCCTCCAGGTCTTCTGGCTGGGGATGCTGGCGAAACCGGACTCCTACGAAATGGGACTTCCGCAAGTCCCGCTTCGAGAGTTGTACAGCGACGATGCACTGACTGCAACAGGGAACGTCCGAATCCGGCATCGCGAGCCCGTGACGGCGATTGAAACGGTGGAGGGGCATGTCGCGTCCATCCACACGGTGAATGAACGCATTGAGGCCGACTATTTCATTTCGTCGCTCCCCTTTGAACGGTTGCAGCCGCTGATGCCGGAGCTCCCCATCGAATGGAATGCGTTCTCGCATTCGCCGATCACCGGGATCCATCTCTGGTTTGACCAGCCCGTCACCGATCTTCCACACGCCACGCTCCTCGATCGCACGATCCAGTGGATGTTCAACAAGAGCGAAGGCCGTTATCTTCAGCTCGTAGTCAGCGCCTCACGCTCGCTGACGCCGATGCCGCGCGGCGAGATCATCGATCTTGCATTGCGCGAGCTCGCGGAATTTTTTCCGCTCGTCAGAACCGTCGCTCTGCAGAAGGCGCACGTTATCAAGGAAGTCCGCGCCACGTTCTCCGCGGCGCCCGGCATCGAAACGAAGCGCCCACCCGCCGCCACGCCATTTCGTAATTTCTTTCTCGCCGGCGACTGGACTCGCTCCGGCTGGCCCGCTACGATGGAAGGCGCGGTGAGAAGCGGCTACATAGCGGCGGAAGCGGTGGCGCGAGCCGCCGGCAGACCGCACCATTTCCTCATACCCGATATCGCATAATGAACCTATGAAGATGCTCAGGATTGTTCTCTTGACCTTGACGTGTCTCGCCATGGCGCTGACCGCGTCGGACCCCGTAAAACTCACGGTGCACGTGCAATCGGCTCTCAACGGCAAGCCGATCGACCGCGCCAGCGTCATCGTGCGCTTCAAATCCGGCATTGGCGTCAATTTGAAAAAGATCCAGACAAACTGGGAAACCAAGACGAACCAGGAAGGCAACGTCACGATGCCCACCATGCCGCAGGGTGAAATTATGATCCAGGTGATCGCCAACTACTATCAGACGTACGGCGGCTCGTTCACGACGGACAAGCCGGAACAGACGATCGAGATCAAGCTCAATCCCCCGCAGCCGCAGTATTCCGAAGACGCGAAGACCAGAGACGTACCGAAATAGCCGGGACCGAACGCGATGCCGCATCGAGTGCCGCTCCGAACGCTGTGGCGCACGCTGATCCGGTTCGAATCGCAGAAAATTGTTCCGCAGATCGCGATCCGCAACGCGATCGGATTTACCCTCGCGGTTATTCTCGGCACCCTCGCCGCATCGCCCTCCACCGGCGCCGTAGCCGCACTCGGCGCGCTGAACGTTTCCCTCTCAGACGGGCTCGACCCCTACCGCTTCCGCGCGCGCCGCATGCTTCTTGCCTCGCTGCTCACCGGGATTGCGGTGGTCGCGGGCGCGCTTTCCGCTCATAACAACACAGCCGCCGTGATCGTGGCGGCAGCTTCGGCGTTCGGGGCCGGCATGCTGGTCGCGCTGGGGACGACGGCGGCGGACCTGGGAGTAGTCACTGTCGTCACCGTCGTCGTCTTCGCCGCGAAGCCGCTGCCGTGGGCGGAGGCGGTGCAGGCCGGCGTGGTTGCGGCGTGCGGCGGTCTCATCCAGACGGTGCTCTCGACGTTCCTCTGGCCGTTGCGGCGCTACGAACCGGAACGGCGCATTCTGTCACAAATCTACGCGGCGCTCGCGGACGTGGCGCAGGCTCCCCCGGAAGGCAGAAATGCTCCGCCGATGACGGCGCAGATCACGGAGGCGCAGGATGCGCTGGCGCCACTCTCGCGAGACCATAGCGTGGAAGCCGAGCGGCACGTTTTTCTGCTGGCGCAGGCGGAACGTATCCGGCTATCCATCCTGAATGCCGGGCGGCTGCAACGCCGGATCGCGCGGCACGAAGAAGGCGCGGAGGCGGCCGCAGCGCTTCAGAAAATCCTCGGCTGCGCGGCGGGCGCGATCCGTCTGGTGGGCGAACGCATTTCGGAAGGGGAAGCGGGGGGCGATACGGATGAGGCGATCGCAAAGATCACCGGGTGTCTCGTGGAATTCGAGGCGCTCCGCACGACTGCCGGCAGTTCGTTCTTCGCGGCTTTGGTGCGCGATGCCCGCCGCCAGTCGATCACGCTGCGGAGCCAGATTCGCGCGGCGGCTTCGGCTACGGCCGCGAAGGACAACTACCTGGGAGACGCGGAAGCCGCCGAGCGGCCGTCCGATTCGCCGCCGGCCTGGCGTCTGCACTTTCAGGGATATCGAGCACGTCTGCTGGCGAATTTCTCGCTCGATTCCACGGTGTTCCGGCATGCGCTGCGAATGGCGGTGTGTCTTGCGATCGGCGATATTATCGGCCGGGCGATCGTGCTCCAGCGGACCTACTGGATTCCGATGACGATCGCGATTGTGCTGAAGCCGGATTTCACCAGCACCTTCGCGCGCGGCGCGCTCCGTATCGGCGGAACCATTGTGGGCCTGGTTTTCGCCACTCTGCTGTTTCATGTGATCCACGCGGGCCTTGCAACGGATATCGCGCTGATGGCCGTCTTCACGCTGCTCTTGCGATGGGCGGGCCCGGCCAATTACGGCATTTTCGTGTTCGCCGTCAGCGGGTTGGTGGTGCTGCTGATCGCGGTGACCGGCGTCCCGCCCGCGAATGTGATTGCGGCCCGCGCGATGAACACAATGCTGGGCGGCATGCTGGCGCTGGTCGCATACGCGATCTGGCCTACGTGGGAAAGTACGCAAACCCGCGCGGCGCTTGCCGAGATGCTGGAGGCGTATCGCGAATACACGCGCGCGGTGCTCGGCGCATGGCAGGGAGCAAGCCGCGCCGCGATCAACGACGTTCGACTGAAGGGGCGGCGCGCCAGATCGAACGCGCAGGCGTCCGTTGAACGCATGGTGGGCGAACCGGGAATCACCGAGCGTCAGACGGTCGCTCTCAACACGATTCTGGTGCATTCGCACAGCTTCGTGCACGCCATGATGGCGATGGAATCGAATCTCTATCGCACACGGCGCGAGCCGGCGCCCGCGTGGATGCCCGCGTTTGCCGCGTCGGCGGACACTGCGCTCGATGCGCTGATTGCCCGGGTGCGTTCGACGGCCGCGGGGGCTAAGCGTTTGAAGATCGACGTGGAAATTCCAGCGCCCGGAACCGCGGGCAACGAGATTACCGAAATCGAAGCCGATCGCGTTCGCGTGAGTCTCCGTTCGCTCGCGGAGGAGATTTCCAAAGGCGATTGGATATAGTCTCTACATGTCGGTCATTGCGCGCTATGCGTTTGAGGGTGGGAAGCACTATGGACTCGTGGATGGTGAAACGATCCATGAATTGCGAGGTGGCCTCTTCGATGCGCCAGTGCCGACCGGACGCGATGTCGCGCTGAGTCAGGTAAAGCTGCTGGCGCCCTGCGAGCCGCCGAAGATGCTGGCGGTGGGACTGAACTATCGGAGCCATCTCGGCGCCCGTCCCGTGCCGCAGATTCCGGGAATTTTCTACAAGCCGATTTCGTCCATCCAGAATCCCGGCGATCCGATCGTGATTCCGGAAGAGGCGCAGGACGTTCACTACGAAGGCGAGATGGCAGTCGTCATCGGGAAGAAAATTACCAGAGCTTCGCGCGAAGAGGCGGCCGCGGCGATTTTCGGCGTGACCTGCGGAAACGACGTGAGCGACCGCAACTGGCAGCGCGGCGACGCGAAAGATTTGCAGTGGTGGCGGGCGAAGGGCTGCGATACGTTTTCGCCGTTCGGTCCGTATATTGTGACTGGCGCGATCTATGGAGATCTGGCGCTGGAGACGCGGTTGAATGGCGAGAAGGTTCAGTCGCAGCGTACGAGCGATCTGATTTTCGACATTCCGGAAGTTGTGCGGTTCATCAACCAGTGGGTCACGCTGGTTCCGGGCGATCTGATTTTCACCGGAACACCGGGCCAAACGAAACGCATGAAGCCAGGTGACGTGGTGGAAGTGGAACTGGAAGGCGTCGGCACGCTGCGCAATCCGGTAGCCTGAGATTTGCCCCGTTTCTGCGACGTTAGTCTGCCGGTCCCTCTCGACCAGGCGTTCACCTATTCCCTGCCTCTGACGCTGCAGCATCGCGTCCAGGTCGGCACGCGGGTGATCGTGCCGTTCGGCACGCGCAAGCTCACGGGCGTGGTGCTGGCGGTTCACGATACGAAGCCGGAGATTGCGGTCAGGGACGCATTTCGGCTCGTCGACCCGCAGCCGGTGCTGGATGATGAACTGATCGCGCTCGGCCGCTGGATCTCCGGCTACTATTGTTCACCGCTCGGCGAGGTGCTGCGAAGCATGCTGCCGCTCGCATCGGAAATTCGCGCGGGCAAGGTGTATTCGCTGACTGACGCCGGACGTGACGCCTCGCGGCAGCTTTCCATCGGCGCCGCGGAAGATGATGCGTTTCATAAGGTCATGTCGATGCTGGCGGCGCGGCCTATGGCGGCTGTAAGCATCGTTCGCAAGGTGCCGCTGGCGGATAAGGTGTTGAAGTCGCTCGAACGGAAGGGCTGGATTGCGGTGGAGCACACGCAGCGGGAACGCGATCCGCTGCGCGCGCCTTCGGCAAAACTGCGGATATCGCTGACCACCGCGCAGCCGGAAGGCAAGCTGCCGAAAGCCGAGCGCGAACTTCTGGCGTATCTTGCGCTGCATCCGGGGTCGCACAATCTCAGTGAAGTGGAGGAGCAGGTTCACAACGCCAGCACGGCGGCGCGCTCGCTCGCTCGCAAAAAGCTGGTCGAACTGGCGGAAGAGGCCGTGCCAATCACCGCTGCGCCGCCGCGCGCGCCGCATGAATTGAATCCGGCGCAGCGGCGCGCGTTCGATCTGATCGAGGCTGGCATTGGCACTGGAAAATTCTGTACATTTCTGGTCCACGGCGTGACGGGTTCCGGCAAGACCGAGATCTATCTCAACGCCATCGATGCGGCGCTCGCGCAGGGGCGCAGTTCGTTACTTCTGGTGCCGGAAATCGCACTCACGCCGGCGATGGCAGGGCAGTTTTACGCGCGATTCGGCGATCGGGTCGCGATTCTGCACAGCGCCTTCAGCGACTCCGAGCGCGCCCAGCAGTGGCGACGGATTCGCGCGGGTGGCGCGAGCGTGGTGGTCGGCACGCGCAGCGGCGTGTTCGCGCCTGTGCGGAATCTGGGACTGATCGTGGTGGATGAAGAGCACGACGGCAGCTACAAGCAGGAAGAAAATCCGCGCTACAACGGCCGGGATGTGGCGATCGTGCGCGCTCAGAAGGCCGGGGCGTGTGTGGTGCTGGGTTCCGCGACGCCGAGCCTCGAGAGCCGCTTCAACGCAGCCCAGGGGAAGTATACGCTGCTGGAATTGCCGGACCGGGTCGCGGGCCGCCCGATGCCGAAAGTCCACATGATCGATATGCGCCAGGAGTTCATCGAGACGCGGAAGCACGCGACGTTCTCACGCGCTCTCGTCGACGGGATTCAGGGCCGGCTCGGAAACAACGAGCAGGTGATCGTGCTGCTGAACCGGCGCGGATTTTCGAGCCATGTGGCGTGCCGCTCCTGCGGAGCGCGGGTGGAATGCGTGAACTGCGCGGTGACTCTGACCTACCATCGGCGCGACCGCCGCCTGCTTTGCCACTATTGCGGCTATGCGGAAAAAGTGCCTTCCGTCTGCGCGAAATGCGGCAGCGAACATGTGCATTTTCTGGGGATTGGCTCGGAGCGCGTAGAGGACGAGTTGCATGATGCGTTTCCTGCAGCGCGCATCGCCCGGCTCGATCGCGATACCGTGACCGGCAAGCGGCAATTCGAAGACATCCTGCAGAATTTCCGGGAGCGCAATTATGACATGCTGGTGGGTACTCAGATGATCGCGAAGGGCCACGATATTCCGAATGTCACGCTGGTAGGAATCGTTTCGGCTGACGTAGGGCTGGGTATGCCCGACTTCCGCGCGGCCGAGCGAACGTTCCAGTTGCTCACGCAGGTGGCGGGGCGCGCCGGCCGCGGCGAGTTACCGGGCGAAGTTTACCTGCAGACGCTGAACCCGGATCATTATGCGGTGCAACTAGCGGCGCAGCAGGATTATCACGCATTCTTTGAGAAAGAGCTGCAGTTCCGGCGTTTCATGAAATATCCGCCGTTCAGCGCTATGGCGAATATTCTGGTGCGGGCGCCGCAACAAGAGGACGCGCTGCGGATGAGTACGGAACTCGGACACTTTTTGACGCCCGCGCCCGCGGAAATGAAAATCATGGGACCCGCGGAGGCGCCCGTGCCGCGACTCAAAGCGGAATTTCGGTATCAGCTTTTGATTAAGTCGGCGAGCCGCAAGGAGCTGAACGCGCTACTGAAACGCGCGCAGGAATTTGCGAGAACGCATAAGTGGAACGCTACGGCGCTGGTGATTGATGTGGATCCACTCACGCTTCTCTGATGTATCTGGTCCAGCATGAGGTTAGTGACGGATGCGGGACTGCATGCGTTTGGAGATCTTGTCAATATCTTCCAGCTTTTTGAGCATCCCCAGAGATAACACGTTCTGATCGTTCTTATCGAGTTCAAGCTCAATCGATTTCGCCAGTGACGCCAGTTCACGGGCATCCTTCACGTTTTGGTCGTATTGGTCCTTCAGGATCGCATCCGTCTGCAGTTTCCCGTTCGGCAGGCGCTTCGGCGCCACATCGTCGCCGTGAATGATCTCAGGCGTCAGCGTCTGCGCCCGAACCACACCAGCCGCGAGAATGCCCAGCATTGCCCGCCGTCCAGATGTCCTCATACCGCTATCATAGATGAAAATGAAGGATGTTCATGTAGGCGTCGTGGGCCTCGGCAACGTAGGCTCCGGCACGGTCTCGATTCTCGCGGGCAACGCCGCGCAGATCTCTCAGAAACTGGGTTTCAACCTCAAGGTTGCCGCCGTCTGCAGTCTCGACGCGCTGGAAAGGGAACTGCCGTCCGAGCTCGGCAACGTGAAGCGCACAACGGACTGGCGTGAGGTGGTCTCGAATCCCGATGTCCAGATTGTGGCGGAGCTGATCGGGGGAACCACCATCGCGCGCCAGGTCATCGAGACCGCTATCGCCAACGGAAAATCCGTCATCACCGCCAACAAGGAACTGATGGCGCTCGCTGGCGCCGAGATCTGGGACCAGGCCATCAAGGCCAGCGTCAATCTCGCGATGGAGGCCAGTGTCGCAGGCGGCATTCCCATCCACACCGTGCTGCGCGAAGGCATCTCGGGCGACCGGATTCTAGCGATCGCCGGAATTCTGAACGGCACCAGCAACTACATCCTGACCGAGATGGAGCGCCGCGGCGAATCGTTCGAGACGATTCTCGCGGAAGCGCAGGCCCTCGGCTACGCCGAAGCGAATCCCAGCGCGGACGTGGATGGCTTCGACGCGCGTTCCAAGCTGGCGATCCTTTCGGCCCTGGCGTTCGGCGAACGCATCACGCCCAGCGACATTTTCGTCGAAGGCATTCGCCGGATCACCGCGCAGGATTTCGACTACGCGCATCAACTCGGCCACACAATCCGGCTGGTCTGTTCCGGGCAACTGACCGAGCGCGGCCTGGTGCTTTCAGTGCGGCCAGCACTGATCGATCAAAACACAATCCTCGCGGGCGTGAAGGGCGCCTACAACGCGATCTGGGTCAAAGGCCAGTACGGTTCGGACACGTTCTATTACGGCCGCGGCGCCGGCTCCAGCCCTACTGGCGTCGCCGTAGTCAGCGACATGATGCGCGTCGCCCGCGAAATCAACAGTGGCAGCCCGGAGCGAGTCTCGCCGTTCGCCCATGAGCGGCTGGGCGAATATGAACCGGTATCGATCGCGCGGCAGCAGCGCCCTTATTATCTGCGGTTCCGCGTGGATGACCGGCCGGGCATCATTGCCGAGCTCGCGGGAATTCTGGCGTCGAAAAAGATCGGTCTCGAAGCCGTGCTGCAGTTACCCTGCGACACAAAAAATGACCTGCCCTTCGTCATCACCGTGGAGGCGACGGAAGAGCAGGCCATTCAGGATGCCGTAGCGCAAATGAGCAAGCTCGATTTCCTGCGCGAGCCGCCCCTGGCGCTTCCCATGGAACCGCCGCTTTAGTGGTGGACGCTCTTCGCCTTGAAGCCGCCCCTGGAGCGGTCATAGAACCAGATAGCGCCGAATACGACCAGCAGACATGCCGGAATGATCGCCACTTCCTTGAACGATAACTGGGCGGCGATGCCCTTGAAGTGATCGAGCTGCGGACCGGCTGCCATGTTCTTGTAGGCTTCGGCGCCGCCAGCGAGGCGAGCCACTTCCGTATCGACAATCGTCCCCATCCACGGCAGCACGAAGTAAATCGACGCCGTACCCGCGGTTCCCATCAGCCCCATCAGCAAAGCCCCGCCACGGGGGAACCGTTCGGATGCGGTGGCCAGCATGGTGGGCCACATGAAGCAGACGCCGCAGCCCCACACGGTAGCGGCCAGCACGCCGGTCACCGGCGAGTCCGCGATCGAGAGTGCCACGAGACCAAGCGAAGCCAGCAGGCAGGAGATCCAGAGAAGCCCGATCGGCGAAAGCTTATGCACCAGCGGTCCGGCGAAGTGCCGCGCCACAAACATAATGCCGCTGACATAGACGAGCAGCAGGATGCCCGGCATGTGCACGGTGCGGGAGAGCGCAAGGTCCACCCACTGGCCAGGAGCCAGCTCCGACGCCGCGGTACCGAACATGGCAAGGAACAGCACGAGGAACATCGGCTGCATCAGCTCTTTAAACATGTCGCCGGTTGAAATGCCTGCAGCCGCACGCTCGGTCGGCGGGAACTTCATTCCCATACACAGGACCAGCACAGCCACCGCCGGAATCATCACAGCGGCGAGCTTCAACTGCCAGCTCATCCCCATGCTCGACATGCCGACACCCAGCAGACCGCCGATAATCAAGCCGCCCGGCCACCACGCGTGCAGGTGGTTCAGCTTGGCTGTTTTTTCCTCGGGATAAAGCGTGGCGATCAGCGGGTTGACGACTGTTTCCACCAGACCCCATCCGATACCGGATATGACCGCGCCAATGTACAGAACGTTGTAAACCCCAGCGCCAGAGGCCAGACTGCCAGCGAAAACGAGTGTCAGCGAACCCGCGATAAACATGACGCCCGCGAGCGGAAGCAGCAGCCCCATGCCGATGATGTCCAGCAGCGGACTGCCGATGGCGATGGTGAGCGCGAAACCGATGAAGGGAACGGCCAGGATGTTGGCGATCATTTCGGCGCCGCGGGTCTTGTCGATCGGATCCAGAAAGATGCTCTGTAGATCGGCCGCCGTGTTCGCGCGCAGAGAAGCCGCCATGCCGGCGGCAACGAGGGCAAGGACACTGACGAGGAATATCCTGGACTTGTTGTATTGGGGGTGACGGTCGGTGACCGTGGCCGTTGCAGGTGCGCTCATGTCTTGGCTAGCATATCGCATTCTCCGCGGTCCCGGTTAAGGATGCCGCAGTATTTTGTAAAGATTACTATAATCGTCGGTCCACTCGCGGAGGCCCGGAATCGCATCGATCTTTTTCGCCACGGGCTTGATTGTGTCGCGCTCAAAGAACCCGGGTCTGGAGGTGACAAGAACCCATTCCGATGAGGTTTCCTGTTCGTCATCGTTGCCCTCGTAATTGATATCCATCGCCTGCTTGCCGGACTCCTTTGCGGCGAGCGCCACTACAGGGGCGAGCGATAAATAACGATTGGAGACGTGGACTGCCAGAACACCGTTCGGCTGCAGGTCCTGCCAGTAGATTTTGAAAGCTTCCCGCGTCAGCAGGTGGACCGGGATTGCATCGCCCGAAAACGCGTCCACCGAAAGCAGGTCGAAGCGGCGGTTGACTCCGCTCTTCAGCTCGTTCTCGAGCGATAGTCTGGCGTCCCCGAGAATGACTTCGTGTTTTCCGAAACAATGCAGCAGGAAGGAGAACTGCGTGTTGGCAATAAAAGGAACGATCGGGTTGATGTCGTAGAAGAAATAATGATCCCCCGGACGAGCGTAAGCCGCCGTCGTGCCAGCCCCTAATCCGATGGACCCGACATTGATCGACCCCTCCACGCGAAGACTGCGCAGCGCCAGCCCCAGCCCCGACTGTTCGGCATAGTACGTTGTCGCGTGATGCAGATTCTGCGGCCATAGAAATTGGACGCCGTGCTCAATGGTCCCGTGTCGCAGTTCACGGTAAGGACCCCAGTCGTTTTCAGACTCATGGTCATAGACGGTGAGCGCGCCATAAAAATTTCGCGTCATTAAGCGCGCGCCGCCCATATAATTCCAGACGTCGTGCGCCATGAAGCCGGTCAGCCCGAAGGCGAGGGCGACGCCCGCGCCGCAAACGATCATATTGTTATTGAGCGTGTCACGGCAACGCCATAGCAAATAAAGAACAGTAAGGCCCCCGAGCGCGATCACGATAGTGAGGTCCTGTGAGTCATCCGGAAATGCGGGGGCCGCCAGGAACCGCGCCATCAGCAACCGGCCTCCGGTGAACAGCGCCAGGGCTCCGAGAAGCAGCGCGATCACGATACGGTCGCGTTTCTCATCCGAAGCCTCCACATCGCCGCGACTGCGCCAGAGGATAAAGAGGATAAAGAATAC
>DASYCD010000298.1:0-3766 GCA_036500405.1 Bryobacteraceae bacterium | reverse complement strand
GCGGCGGCATCGCTCCGCGCCATGATCGGATGCTGGTCTTTCCCCACCTTTGTGGCTCGCGTGCTCACGTTCTTCCGTACTCCTTCAAAGAGATCCTCCATTCGGATACAGCCATGGCTTGCCGCCAGGGAATCGATCAGCCCCGCGGTAAAGAATCCGTGTCCGTCTTCTTCGTAGGATCTTTCGTTTGCGCCGCAGGAACTCATGATGTACCTTCCGGCGCCGGCCTTCAGACGATCGAAGTCGTTCGTGGAAAGAGACTGCGCATTCTGTCCCGCTCCGCTGTGGCACGTATCGAAGATAACCACGGTTCGCTGCGCAATGCACCGAGTGCTGATGATGGAAGAGATCTCGACCATCGCGAGCGCCGTTCCGAAAATCTGATCGCGGCTGGTGACGTCCGTGTCATAGGTGTACAGATAACTGACCTGACGGAGATCATCCGAACGCGAAGATCCGTGAGTGGACACGTAAACCACGACTATGTCCTCCGCTTTGGCTTTTGTCGCAATTGTATTCAGCCGCGCCTTGATGTTGGGTGTGGTGGCCTGGTCGTTCAGTAACCGGATGACGTGATCTTCCGCAAATCTGCCCGTTGCCGGGTTCGCCAGCGCCGTGGCGAAAGCGTCGGCATCATTCGCCGCAAACCGGAGCTGATCGGCCCCCACTTTTGGTTGAAACCGGCTGATCCCGACGACGAGCGCCCATTTCTGCCCCACCGAGGCCACGTCTGCCGCGCGCAGAATGGGCGCCGATAGCCGGAAGGGATCCCGCGCATTACGCTGGGCTTCGGAGTTGTAGCTGGCAGCGGCTTCGAGATCGGCCTTCTGCATAGCCGGATTGCGGCCGAGGCGCTCCAGGCATCGCGCCCGGTAATAGTGAGCGTCGCCGAAATTGGCGTTTTCGTCGAGACAGAGACGCAGGCGCGTCAGCGCCGATTCCACCTGCGCCGGGGTGGAATGTTCTCCGAGAAGTTCCAGCGCCTGATAGAGCAGGTCGCGCGCGGCGCCAGAGGTATCCCCGCCCCTCTGACCCTGGCAAAGTCCCGCGGCTGCGAGCGCGAGAAAGGAACGCCGGTTCATCGCTTCGCCGGTTCGGACAGCAGCGGCGCTCCGGTTTTTTTCCGCAATTCGTTCTGAAGCGGTACCGGCAATTTCGCTTTGGAGATCGCCAACATGGTGGGGATGTCCTGGTAATCGTAATCGACCGGCGATGCGTGAATCAGATCGGTAATCTGATCTTCCGGTACGCCGCTGCTAAACAGATCAATCACGTCGGATGCCCGGAGCGTTTTGGTCTGGCGAGGAGCCTCTCCGGCGCTTCGTTTGCGATCCTCTTCCTGCATCGAATCGAACGCCTTGTAGCGCGCGATGGAATCCTTGATCCGGGCCGAGGTCTCGACGAAGTATTTCTCTTTGCGGTTCATTTCGAGGGCTTTGTCGTAGTACTCGGCGGCCTTGAAAATGTCTTCACGCTGTTCGGTCGATGTCTTCGAATCGTAACCGAGCGCCTCCATCGCCAGGCCGAGATCGTAAATCCTGTAGGACTCGTCCTCCTCTTTCGGAAAAGCGGTGGCCGCCTGGAGTTCGTCAATGGCGCGCTGCCACAGCTTTTGCTCCATAAATGTCTCTGCGTGGTTCATATGGTCTTCGCCCGTCGCCACCTGAACGTCGACCGGATGGGTTGTACTTCCGAGGTTGGCGGCGATCTGGTGGACGACTTCGTGAAGGAGGATCTGTTTGACGTCCTCCTCGGAATGGGGAGTCGGTTCGGTCTCGGTCTTTTTGGACCCGAGGACGGGGAGGCCAAATCTGGATCTCGATCCGGCGCTCTCGCCCGCGCCGAAACTCTTGTTGTAGTTATAGGACACGTTATTTGCGTCGTGCACGCGCCCGGAATGATCGAGTACCTGATACGCGACGTTCAGCGAGCCGGTCCAGGAGACTGTTACCGTGGTGGAATTCCCGAATGTCTGGGAACGGCTCTGTGCGGGCGGGGCCGAGAATCCGGTTACTTTCAGGTCGAGAACCCATTCCGCGTCGGCGGGATTTTCTTTCTTGACGAGGGTCCTTTCATTGCTCACCAGCTCGGTCTCAAGGGTTGCCAAAAGACTTCCTTCGACCGGCGCATATTCCCGGTTGGTGGACGATCCTTTGAACGCAATCGTGGTATGTGACAACCGGACTGTCGCCGGTTGCCTCACCTCCAGGCGAATTGTCTTTTTAATGAGACCGAAACCAGGACCGGCCCAGGCGGCTACGGCACAGGTGATAGATAAAAAAATGACTTTCGTCACGGACGCCCGTAACTCGAATCGCATGAATCCTCCTCGGACATACCAGGTACTGGGCGAGTCTAACAGAAGAAGGGGATACGAGAATATCCGTAAATTCGCAGGTGTCTGTTGGAATTGGATGAAATCGAACCAGAAATACTACGTGAGGACAGAGTTCCGGCGCGGTCGGCTGCGGGCCGGCCGACGCGGGGCTGCCGGAATATTTCGGTTTACGCCGTCCGCTCGATCTTCGGCACAATCAGGTGAATGATCCCGAGCGCCACCAGATACATCGAACCGGCCACAATAAACAGCGGTCCATACGACTTATTCGAATAATCGAGCCAGTATCCGATCGCCGGCGCCGCCAGCGCGCCCGAGAGTGCACCGAACATGCCGCCCAGCCCCACCACTGACCCGACCGCATTCTTCGGCAGCATGTCCGAAGGCAGCGTGAACAGATTGGCCGACCATCCCTGGTGCGCCGCCGCCGCAGTGCTGATCAGCGTAATCGCCAACCAGAGATTTCCACCCGAGTCGCTGACGAATATCGCCGATGTCACCGCGATGGCACAAGTCAGCATCGCCGTCTTACGCGCCCGGTTGACGGTGTAGCCGCGCCGGATCATCGTTGAGGAAAGCCAGCCCCCGAACACTGAGCCGAACGTGGTTGCGGAGTACACCACAATCATCGGCAGGCCGAGATGCGAAAGATCGAGCTTGAATGTGGTGGCGAGATAGCCTGGGAGCCAGAAAAGATAAAACCACCAGATGGGATCGGTGAAGAACTTGCCGACGATGAAAGCCCACGCGACTCGGCTTCGCAGTACCTGACTATACGGCAGGGTCGCAACGTTCGGTTCATGATCGGACCGAATCAGTTCCAGTTCCCCTGGAGAGAGCAGCTTGTGCCGTTCAGGATCGTTAAAGAAGATCTGCCACAGAACGATCCACAGGAACCCGAGGGAGCCAGTTACAATGAATGCCGAGCGCCATCCATAATGAGTTGCGAGGATCGGCACCATCCAGGCAGCCACCACGGCGCCAATATTGGTTCCGCTGTTGAAAAGGCCGGTAGCCAGCGCACGTTCTCGCTTCGGGAACCAGTGTGCAACCGCTTTGATCGCCGCCGGGAAATTCGCTGATTCGCCGATCCCCAGCGAAAATCGAGCCGCGCTGAACTGAAACGCATTCCCGGCCAACGCGTGGCCCACCGCCGCGACACTCCACACAATCACGGCCAGCGTATATCCGAGCTTCACTCCCAGCCAGTCGATGACTCGACCCGCAATCGGCATCATCAGTCCGTACGCGATCTGGAACGCGGAAACAATCCAGCCGTAATCAGCCTCATTCCAGCCCAGATCTTTTTCAATGACCGGCTTCAGCAGACCCAGCACCTGGCGATCGATGTAATTGATCGTGCTCGCGAAGAAAAGCAGGCCGCAGATAAACCAGCGCAGCTGCGGCAAGTACTTTTTGTTCGCCAGC
>DASYCD010000297.1:0-3513 GCA_036500405.1 Bryobacteraceae bacterium | reverse complement strand
CGAGAAAACGCTGGAGTCTTCGCCGGACGATTTTGTGCGGGGCTGGGCAGATGTTCAGCTCGGGAGCATTCACCGCTCCCAGCATGACCTCGACAAGGCCACTGAGTATTACAAAGACGCGCTCGCCGTGAGCGGGGCGTCGGACAAGGCCAAGCAGGCCGCCCAAAGCGAGTTAAAAGCAATTTCCCAAAGTCAGGAGAAACAAACACAATGAGGCGCATCGCCATTCTACCCATTGGTCTCGCCGCCGCTCTCGCGGCGTTCAGCCAGACCGCACCCGCTCCCAAACCCGCACCCGCAGGAGGAGCCGCCGCTCCCGCCGCCGGCGCGGCAGCACCCGCAGCGCCGGGCGCAGCCGAAGCACCGAAGGGCCCGCATCCGAAATCCGCGGAAGAAAACGCGGCGCTGCTCGAAATGTTCAAGGCGCAGGATCCGGATACACAGATCAAGGCCGCACAGGACATTCTGGACAAATATCCGGACACTGACTACAAGGCTCAGGTGGAGCTGGTTCAGGCGACGGCTTACCACGAAAAGAAGGACGACCCCAAGGCGATCGTAGCGGGAGAGGAATCGCTGAAGGCAGATCCGAAGAGCTACGAAGCGCTGCTGCTGCTCGCCGAGATCTATTCGCGCACGACCCGTTCGACGGACCTCGATATGGACGATCGTCTGGCGAAATCCGATAAGTATGCTCACGACGCTCTGACGGTTCTGGCAACGGCGGAGAAGCCGAAGCCGGATATCACCGACGAACAGTGGAACGGCGTGAAACAGGGCGAGACGGAACGCGCGTATATGGCGCTCGGTCTTTCCGCGATTCTGAAAAAGAAGTATGACGAGGCGAAAACCAATCTGGACAAGGCGATCAGCCTGTATCCGGATCCGCTCGACATGCTCTATGTAGAACGCGCCTATACCGCCGCCAAGCGGTATGACGATGCGCTCGCGTGGATTGCCAAAGTCGAAGCCAATCCGGCGCCGGAAGTGGCGCAGTTGAAGAAGATCGCGGGCGACGACAAGACACGCGTCGAGGCGTTGAAGAAGAAGGCGCAGTAGTAAGAAGGAGAGCATGGGCCGGTCCCGACGATGAAAGCGAATCTGGACGAGCTGGAACAATCGCTCGGCTACGCATTCCGGGACCGCGCCCTGCTTGACAGAGCGCTCACCCACAGTTCGAGCGCGAATGAACTGGCGGGCTCCGCGCCTGGCGCGAGCGAGGAGCCCGATCCGGATTCACCGATATCCCCGAGCCGCCGTGATAACGAGCGGCTTGAATTTTTGGGGGACTCCATTCTGGGCTGGGTGGTCAGCGAATGGTTGTTCTCCCGTTTCCGCGATTTCACCGAAGGCCAGCTTTCCCTCCTGAAAAATTATCTGGTGAGCGCCGCGCATTTGCTGGCTGCGGCCCATCGGCTCGATCTGGGCCGTTATCTCTATCTGGGGCGTGGCGAGGAGACCGGCGGTGGCAGATCGAAGCAGCGGCTGCTGGTGAACGCGTTTGAGGCGGTGCTGGCGGCGATCTATCTGGATGGCGGAGCGGATGCCGCCAGAGCCGTGGTTATCAGCCAGACCATTCCCACTGAAGAAGAACTGATGTCGCTGGCGGGCGCGGGACCGCCTCGCGATTTCCGCGCGGAACTGGACCGCCTGGCGCGCGACCGCTCGCTTCCCCGCCCTGAATATCAGGTGGTGGGTGAGAGCGGGCCGGGACACTCGCGGATGTTCATTGTGGAAGTACGGCTGGGCCGCGATTTCGCCGCAACGGCGGAGGGCTCATCGAAAAAATCGGCATCGCACAATGCGGCGCGGCAGGTTTGCGAACTGCTGCGGGCGGATTGAGCGCGCCTCAGGCGAGGTCTGCTTTTTTGGTTTCCGGCAAAGTAAAGACGAGGATTCCGCCCAGCGCGAAAAAGGCGGAGTTCAGGGCGAGCGACGAGCCGATACCGTAGTGGTCGGCAAAGAATCCGACCGTCCACGGAGCGAGCGCGCTGCAACCGCGGCCGATGTTGTAGACAAAGCCGAGACCGGCGCCTCGAACGCCGGTGGGATAGAGTTCGGACAGCATCGCGCCGAACATGCTGAAGAAGCCAGTGCCGGTGAAACCGATGGCGGGACCGAGGGCCAGCAGGGTTTGTGGATCTCGCGTGGCTCCGTAAATCGGCGTGAGGATCGCGGCGGCGAGCACGTAAAGCACGAAGGCGGGGCGGCGGCCGATTTTGTCAGCGAGCCATCCGAACATGACGTAGCCCGCGAAGGCGCCGAGTTGCATGGGAATTACGTAACCGCTGCTTTTGACGATGGTGAGCCCGGCTCCGCCTTTATCGGTCGATGCGGAGAGAAAGCCGGGAATCCAGGTGAAGAGTCCCCAATAGGCGAATAGGACCGTGCTCGCGAGGAGCGAGGCGAGAATCGTGCGGCGGCGGAGGATGCCCTGGAAGATCTCGCGCGGCGCGGCACGGTTGTGCGCGGTGCGCTGCCAGATTTCCGGTTCCTCCACGTGGCGGCGAATGAGGAGCGCGAGGAGGGCCGGGAACAAACCCGCGAGAAACAGCGCGCGCCATCCGAAGCGCGGCAGAATGACGGCTGTCATTCCTGCCGCGAGCATGTAGCCGAGAGCCCATCCGGATTGCATGATGCCGACAGCTTTCGCGCGGTGCTCCGGCGGCCATGTTTCCGCGACCAGCACGGCGCCGGTGGACCATTCGGCTCCGAGGCCAATCCCGATCACCGCGCGCCAGAACAGCAGAGATGCGAGATTCCAGCTTGCGGCGGTTCCCGCCGAGGCGAGACTGAAGATCAGGATCGAAAGGATCAGGGAACGGGCGCGGCCGATGCGATCGGAGAGGATGCCGAAGACGATGCCGCCTGCCGCTGAGAAGGCAAGCGTGAATGAACTGACCAGGCCCGCCTGGGCGGCGCTCAGGTGGAAAGCTTCACGCAGAACGTTGATGGTGAGGACGAACAGCAGGACGTCCATCGCGTCCAGCATGTAGCCAGCCTGCGCGGAGAAGAGCGTGATCCACTGCCGGCGGGTAATGGATCGCATCTGGACAGACTACCAGAAACTGCTTAGTAGGATTTGGCGATCACGACGCGGCGATCGACCTCTTCGCCGGTGATGATGCACTTGCCCGCGCCGTCGTATTCGTCATTCAGCGGGATGTTACGGACGGTGGCTTTGAATTCCTTCAGCCGCGCGTCGCAGGCGGGATCGTCTTTGACGTGCGCCATGACGAATTTACCTCCGCCTTTTTCGGCGGTGACCTCGCGGAGGATCGATTCCACTTCGCCGATGGAATTCGCCAGGACCGTGTTGTCTCTGAGGCGCTTCCGGGCGGCGGCGAGCATATCGGACTGCATGGTTTCGAGGGTTGCGGTGACCTTGCCCGTGATGCCTTCCTGCGGCAGGATCTCTTTCGTGCCGGTATCGCGCCGTTTCAGGACGATGTTGCCGGATGCGAGATCGCGCGGCCCCAGTTCGAGAACGACGGGGATACCGCGGCGCTCCCA
>DASYCD010000296.1:0-3122 GCA_036500405.1 Bryobacteraceae bacterium | reverse complement strand
TGGGCTGCGGGAAGCGCGTCGGGTTGTCGACTTCGAGGACCTCACCCTTCGTCGTGGTGATGCGGTAGCGCACGCCGGGAGCGGTGGTGATCAGGTCGATGTTGAATTCTCGCTCCAGGCGCTCCTGAACGATTTCGAGATGCAGCAGGCCGAGGAAGCCGCAGCGGAATCCGAAACCGAGAGCGACGGAGTTTTCGGGCTCGAAGCTCAGCGCGCTGTCATTCAGGCGCAGTTTTTCGAGCGCGTCGCGAAGGAGACCGTGCTCATGTGATTCCACCGGATAAAGTCCGGCGAACACCATGGGCTTGATGGCTTCAAAACCGGGCACCGGTTCAGCGGCAGGCTTCTCCGCGTCCGTGACCGTATCGCCGACTCGCGCGTCGGCAACGTTCTTGATGTTGGCGTAGATGAATCCGACTTCGCCGGCGCTGAGTTCCTGCGACGGAATCGCGCGGGGGGACTGATAGCCGAGCCCTTCCACGTCGAACTCCTGGCCGTTCGACATCAGACGAATGCGCTGGCCCATGCGCAGCTTGCCATCCACAACGCGCGCCAGCACGATAACGCCGCGATACGGATCGAACCACGAATCGAAAATCAGAGCGCGCAGAGGCTTCTCCACCTCGCCGCGGGGAGCCGGAACGCGCTTCACCACGGCTTCGAGGATTTCCTTGACGCCGATCCCCTGTTTCGCGCTGCAAAGAACGGCCTCGCTCGCATCGATACCGATCACTTCTTCAATCTGCTCACGCACACGCTCCGGCTCGGCCGCCGGGAGATCGATCTTGTTGATGACCGGAATAATTTCAAGATCGTGTTTGATCGCGAGATAAGTGTTCGCGAGAGTCTGGGCTTCCACGCCTTGCGAGGCGTCAACCACCAGCAGTGCGCCCTCGCACGCCTGCAGGCTGCGGGAAACTTCGTATGAAAAATCGACGTGCCCGGGCGTGTCGATCAGATTGAGCTGATACAGATTGCCGTCATCGGCGCGGTAATCGAGCCGGACAGCGTGCGCTTTGATGGTGATGCCGCGCTCGCGCTCGAGGTCCATCGTATCGAGCACCTGTTCCATCATTTCGCGCTGCGAGAGAGCCCCGGTGGTTTCGAGCAGGCGGTCGGCAAGGGTACTCTTACCGTGATCGATATGCGCGATGATGGAGAAATTGCGGATGAAAGCGGGGTCCATGCGGTAAGATGGGGCTGAATCTTCAATTATCCCATAGGCGTCAAACCCCTGCGATTATTGGTGAAATCAGGCCTTCAAGACCTCATAAATGAGCACTGAAACGTACAGCCCCCCGGCGGGCGGAATTGACGGCGAGGCGCTCAGCGCGGCCGGACTGCGGCTGGCCGTTGTGGTGAGCCGCTTCAACCACTTCGTGACCTACAAGCTGCGCGATGGCGCGGTTGAAGCGATTCAGAAAGCGGGCGGCTCGCTGGACCCGACTGACGTGATCGAGATTCCGGGCGCGTGGGAATTTCCGGTGATCGTACGGGCTCTCGCGCATCGCGGATATGACGCGATTGTCTGCGTCGGCGCGGTGATCCGGGGCGATACGCCGCACTTCGATTACGTGGCGGGCGAAGCCGCACGCGGCATTGCGGACGCGTCCGCGGAAACCGGCGTGCCGATTGCGTTCGGGATTCTGACGACCAACACGGTGGAGCAGGCAACGGATCGCGCCGGCGGGAGGCTCGGCAATAAAGGCGCGGAAGCCGCGATGACCGCGATTGAAATGGCGCTGACGCTCCGAAAGATCCGGCCTCCGCGCCTGAAACCGCGCCGGCGGCGGTCGCAAAACTAATGGCGCGCCATAAATCGCGAGAGCAGACGCTCCAAATGCTGTTCGAATGGGACCTCCGCCGCCGGCCTGTGGAGGAGATCGCGCGTGATTTCTACGGCTCGCTGCTGGTAAGCGAGGATTCGCCAATAAAACCGCGTCCGGACCAGTTCGCGCAGAACCTGCTGGTGGGCGTGACGCAGGAACTCGCCGCGATCGACGAACTGATTTCGAAGCATGCGGCGAACTGGCGCATCGAGCGTATGCCCGCGGTGGACCGGAATGTTCTGCGAGTAGCTGTGTACGAAATGCTGCGAACGGAAACGCCTCCGCCCATCGTGATCGATGAAGCGCTGGAATTGGCGCGACGGTTCGCTGGCGAGGAATCCGTGCAGTTTGTGAACGGCGTGCTCGACGCGGTAAGGCGGGAACTCCCGCCGAAGTAATTTCTGCCATCGGAATCCGCCCTCAAACGTAGTCCGCTCCGTGAGACCCGCCCTTCTGCTGTTAGCCGTTTGTCTCCCCGCTTTCGGCCAGACTGCCGACGAGATCATGGCGAAGGTCGCGGAAAACCAGACGCGATCCGAAGACGCCCGGTCGGCGTGGGTCTACAGACAAGATGTTCTGGTCCGGCTTCAGCGCTCCGGCGGCAAACTCGCGCGCGAGGAAGATCGCCAGTACATCGTCACGCCAGGCGCCGATAGGGTCGAGCGGGAAATGGTCCACTTCTCCGGAAAGTACGTGGATCATGGCAAAGAGATCGCGATTTCCAAACCGGGCGAAGAGCACAAGGATGTCGATATCGACGCCAGCATCGCCGAAGGTTTGGGCGATTCAATCGGCGGTGACGACGAATCCCGCGACGGCGTGAGCTACGACTTCTTCCCTCTCAACGCCGGCAAGCAGAAAGCCTACATCTTCAAACTCAAGGGTTCGGAAACGTGGCGCGGACATGAGGTTTTTCGTATTACGTTCGAACCTAAGAAGAAGCAAGCCGACGACGCTGACCAGCCAATCTGGGCGGGCGAAGCCCTGATCGACAAAACTGATATCGCGCCCGTCCTGATCACGACGCATCAGGCGCGCGGCGTCCCACTGGCCGTAAAAACGCTGCTCGGCACCAACCTCCAGCAACTCGGCTTCAAAATCACCTATCAGAAATTCGACAACGGCGTCTGGTTCCCCGTAAGCTACAGCGGCGAGTTCAAACTGCGCGCCCTGTTCCTCTATTCGCGCACGATTTCCATGGGCCTCGTGAATTCCGATTTCCGCCGCGCGGATGTGCAATCCGCCGTGACGTTCGAAAAGCCCTGAAATTTTCCCCTTGACATTCTAATGGAA
>DASYCD010000295.1:0-1668 GCA_036500405.1 Bryobacteraceae bacterium | reverse complement strand
GCGGGCTTGCTCTGGAAAGACTGGCTCGAACGGCCCGCTTCGTCGGCGAGGGGATTGTCGGAATGGCGGCAATTGCCTTCGAAGAACGCGCCGGCTTCGACGGCGAAAGCTTCGTGCAGAATATTTCCTTCGACGTGGCTGGTCGTACAAAGCAGAACTTTGCGGGCGCGGATGCCGCCCTGGACGCGGCCACGAACGGTGACGTCATCGGCCATGATCTCGCCCTGGATGAACGCCTTGTCGCCGATGACGAGACCGGCGCTTCGCACGTCGCCTTCAACGCGGCCATCGATCTGGATGTCGCCGGTGGAGGTCAGGGTGCCCTGGACCATGAGGTCGGCACTGATGATGGACGGCGCTGCGGAGCGCGCAGGACGCCGGGCTTGCGGGGAGGCCGAAGCAGAGGCGTCTGTGTCTTTACTCTTACTAGAGAACATGGCGGCCGGCCTCGATGAATCTGCTCGGATCTCTTACGACGTCGGAGAGCCATACCTCGTAATGGACGTGAGGCCCCGTGCTGCGTCCGGTGGATCCGAGTTTTCCGACGAACGAGCCCTTGGATATTTTCTGACCGACATGAACAAGGATAGAGGACATGTGACCGTAGCGGGTGTGAATTCCGTAGCCATGGTCAATTTCGACCATATTTCCGTAACCACCGCGCGGACCCGCAAAGACGACGGTGCCGGGCGCCGTGGCGGCGATGGGGGTGCCCCACGGACCGGCGAAATCGATGCCGGGGTGGAAGGAAACATGGTGGGTAAAGGGATCGACCCGGCCGCCGAAGCCGCTGGTGATTTCAAACTGCGATCCGTGAACTGGTGTGGTCAGCGGAACGTGACGCAGACCCGCGAACAATTCGTCGAGTTCTTCGCCATGGGCGCCAGCTGACGCATAGGCCGCGATGAAGCGTTGATCGGAAATACCGTCGATGCGCATTTCGCCCAGCGGCACGTCCGGTCCGCCAATGTTTTTCTGCTGCTCGAACTGGTCCGGGTTGATGCCGACGCGGCGGATCACCGTTTCCAGCATCCCGATACGGCTCGCGACCTGGCGATCGACGCCGATCAGAAGCGCTGTTTCATTGCCGCTCATATGGCGGACGCGTTCGGTCTGTTGCGCCAATGCGCGGAAGGCCGGGTTCTTCATGACCCCCGCAGATGGCGCGATCCGGGAGGGCGCCGGCTGGTGGAAAAACGCGCCAGCCAACTTGCCGACCGCGTCGTCCAGAAAGCTTGCTTTCACCGGCTTGGCGGTGCGTGGCTGCGGACGCGGAGGTTGCGGCATAACATTCAGCTGCGAACCGGTATTTTCGCTTTCGTCGCCTTCGCCGATGCTATCGCTGGCGGAATTTGTGTTGGGCGCCACGGCGACGTCCGTATCGCTGCTGCCGCTGGATGGACCGACGGGTTTGCCCTGCAGGCTTTGGAACGTGGAATCAACCTGCTCCTTGCGGCTCAGGAGCTTGGCCACGGTGCGCTGCTTGTTCTGCAGTTCGTCCGCGACGTTTTTGAAATGGTCTTCCGCGCCGACAAGCGCGTTGTTGAGTTCGTCGTAGGAGAGTTGAAGGTCGGCGACGCGATTTTCATAGGTCGACTGCATCGACTGGTAGCGGTGATCCTTCGCCGCGATGATGCGGTCCTTGAAGATCACGTTGACCGATGCAAA
>DASYCD010000294.1:0-11654 GCA_036500405.1 Bryobacteraceae bacterium | reverse complement strand
TTGATTGGTCGCGTGACGGGAGGTTGGCTGTAGCTTTGGCAATCCGCACAGCGGATGCGGTACTGATCCGAAACGAACGAAACGAAGGGATGGTGAGCGCATCCTCGCGGCAGCTTACGGGCGGGTCAAAGCGGCTAACTTGAAGAAATATCCCATGAGGAAATCGGGGATTCTGGTGGGCCCTGCAGGACTTGAACCTGCAACCAACGGATTATGAGTCCGCTGCTCTAACCATTGAGCTAAGGGCCCTAAAATCATTAATATCTTATGGTTACAAATTGCTGAGGAGCGCCGTTTGTCCCCTCGCTAGTGCCATTTTGTAACCATGCGGAGCGGATTGCCAACGAAATCCAGCCCGAAGTCTCTCCACCCCGCTCAGTGACAGTATACCGGTTTGCGCCACGTTCGTAAGACGCATCCGGCGCGATCCCATTGATTCATCGTGGCTTTTGCATCACCCAGCTTGCGAATCTTCAGCAAATCCGAGGGAGAACGGCGGTGCTTCCACCGCACCTGACGAAAGACAAACGGACCGAAACTCCGTTAAGGCGAAACCCAAGACGAGCGCGCCAGCGGCAAGAAACGCCGGCCAGATCTGGAAGTTACAGCGCGTGAACACCAGCAACGTCGGGGTTGCGCGTCGGCGCAGGGCCAACCGGGCCAACCGGTCGCCGTATTCTGGTTAACGTAACCCTTGAAGAAACCGCGCAGAGATCCGATCCGCGAAGACCGCATCGAGAACGAAGCTATCGTTGATGCCCGACCTGAAGAACAGGCGATGGGCTGGTATTACTACCTCGAAGGCAAAATCCATTTTCCATTCGCGGCGAAGTGTACCGTGGCGGACACAATCTCACCACTCCGGAAGGGAGAACACGTCGAAGTGATTCGCATGGCGCCGGAAAACAAGTGCGAGCACGATATGTTTGTGCTCATTCGATGGCAAGATCGGAAGATGGCCGTTTCTCTCTCTCAATTGGTCGCTATTGCTCCGGACGAGTCCACCGCGGAGGCCATCGGCGATTGGCACTACTGGTTCGCGCGAGGGTACATTCTCTGAACTGATGTCTGCAAAGCGTAAGCCGCGATCCCAACCCGCATGGACTGATGTTAAAGCGAAACTCGCGAGCTTCGACCGGCCCGGATTAATCGGTCTAATCCACGACCTGTACGTGGCCAACAAGGAGAATCGGAAGTTTTTGCATGCACGCTTTGGCGTCGCAACCGATGCTTTGCAGCCATACAAGGAAACGCTGGACCGATGGCTCTGGCCTGACGTATTGCGGAACCAGGATACCTCTGTGGCAAGAGCCAAACAGGCCATTTCGAGTTACAGAAAGGCAGTCGGTGATCCGGCGGGGCTGGCGGAACTGATGGTCTACTACTGCGAATGCGCCGCCGGATTCTGCGACGATCTCGGCAGTCAGGACGAAGGGTACTTCGATGCGCTCGTCCGAATGTTCGAACAGGCACTCAAGGTCATCGGGTTGATACCGTCGCCTGATCGCGATGTCCTGATCGCCCGTCTCGATTGCGTTCGAATCATCAGTCACAACTTCGGCTACGGCGTTGGCGACGACATGGATTCGCTGCTCAGCCGGTATTTACGAACCTGACCCATAGCTTTGGAAATACTCCAGCCCGGGACGCAGACCGTTCAAACATGCGTCTTGCCGCTGTGCTTCACGGAGCCTGCATGTTAGAGGCAAATGCAGCCATAACCGCAGCCTCGGCTTCTGCAAGGGGAATTCGTTCCTGTTCAAGCATCCAGGGGCCGGCCAAAACAGCGCCGAGAGCGGCTCGCTCACTGGCCGTCAAGCTGCTATGTTTGACCGAAGAGTCCCTTCTTCCCGGCACCGCGAGGTGCTTCCATCGAGCCCACGCGTCTTCATCCATTAACACACTTCGTACGCGCGGAAAGTTCAAGCGCAGACTGGAAAGAATCCCATATCCTGCTTCATCGCAATCGCCCCAATACACAATCTCGGAATCCTCCAGCCAACGACAGCCGTGCAGCAGAGATGATGCCTTACCCGATCCGAAAACCGCCAAAGTCCCGGCAATCTCAGGCAGACAGAGAAATACGTCGCGGTTCTCAACAATGAGCACGCGAGGGATCTGCCAGTGCAAACTCGCGAAACTGGGAGCAGGAATCGAACAATCCGCCACAGGCCAGCCTTTACGTACCTGTAGCGTCGGATCGAGAAACCGGAAGCGGACAGCCGCAGGTTCCAGGAGCAAATGAAATCGGCCCGCGAATGTCGCGGCGGATGTATCCGCGTGCTCACCCACCACGACATCGAGCATCTCCCGCAGAATCGCAGAATGTTCCTCAATGAACTTCGTACCCAACCGGAGCGATATTTGCCGGGGATAGCAATGGGGCCGCGGCTGAGCCGCAAAATGGGCGCATACAGCAACAAGTCCATCCCAATCGGCCAGATGCTCCACAATGCGGTGCGCCTTGCTGCGCAACCATGGCTCCAGGGACGGACACCGATCCCGTGCCTCCTGTAGGGCGGCCCGAAATGATTCAAGTTCGCTGGTTCGGCTGAGAGTTTCGGCGAGATTATCAATGGACTCGAACTCAAGTTTGACTGGCCAGCGCTGGCGTCCCCACTTACGGGTGTCGATTTCATCCCAATCGACTCGCCATTGGTGGCTCGCCGCCGCAAGCAATTCGATTTCGGTCCGCAAAACGGCAAAGTCGGTAGTCGGCCGAAGGCGTCCTATTGGAATCCGCAGGGGAAAAAGATTTTGACCGATTGCTTCAGCCCGAAGCACGGCGGGCCATTTGCGTGATGCGGCTTCTATAATTTCCGAGGGTTTCAGCATGCAAGGCGCTCTTGAATCACCCGTAGATCAACCCACTGCGGCGGTACGGGAACCCTCCGCCGTACCTTTCACTGGCGTCACCTGAACCTGCTCCCTCGTGAGCGCCACCAACTGAGACCGGTTTCCCCCTGGATTGGAAGCGAGATGGATCGTCTGGACGAAGGGTACTGCGAGTTTTGCCTTCGCGTCAAACGGGCCCACGATCAGAAGTTGAAATCCGAGACTGGAAAAAAGATCCATGGCACTCTTTGAGTTGAATTCATCCGTTCTCGAAAATGCTTCGTCAATCACCACAAGCCGAAAGTTGCGGGCATCGGCTGATGCCGTCGAAAGACCATACTGGGCCGAGAGGGCCGAAGCGAGAATTGTAAATGCGAGCTTGGCCTTCTGGCCGCCGGACTTTCCTGTGGTTGAGGCGAGGTAGTCGATTTCCACGTCGTCAGCACGACGCAACTCCCGCACTCCGGCGGCCATCCATGTACGCACATCGGTTACGCGTTGCGTGTTTTCGGGATCGCGTTTGAACTCGTCCAACAGTTTGCGCACTCTCTCGAAAATCAGCAAGCGCTCTTCAGGCGAGGGAGCGATGCCGAATTCGAAACAGTCCCGCAAACCGCGCCGGAACTCCGAAACTAGCCGATCATTACGGGACACGAGGCGCAGTTGGACATAGGTCTCGTCACGATATTCGATCTCACGCAGCGCACGATTCGTTTCGGCGATCCTGTCCTGGATTGCTTCCTCATGCTCTTCCAGCCGGCGATTCAGCATCAACAGATCGCCTACAAGATTTTCGTTGAGGTAGTGCTCGAATCGCTCGCGGTGGCGTGGAAGGTCTTCCTCTTCGATGCGAACCAGTGCCGCGGCGAATCCATCGGAATATGCGCGTCCGACCTGCATGGTCTGCCCAAATTCTGAGAACTCTTTGAGGAATGTGCTCATGCCCGCGAGCATTTTCTCCATCGATTCGTTTATCCTGCGCTGCTCGTTGCTGATTCGGCCCTGCAAACTGTGATGGGTGGCGGTGGCGAGAGCATCGGCATTTTCGAGCGTTAACACTAGCAGTCCCGATATTTCGGTGAAGGCTTTCTCCGTTTTCTGGTGGTCATATCCCGGGAAGGCTGCGATTTGCCGCTCGCGGTCCAACGCCCTCCTCCGGCAGGCGCTCAGACGGTCTCGCTGGCGGCCCAAATCGTTGTCGATTTCCGCCAGCTGTCCGACTGCCGACGTGAGCGCAGAATCAACTTCGCGCAGGCGCTCCCGCAATACTCGCAACTGGTCGGAATTGGTCTCAAGCTGGTTTCGCTCATCCCGGAGCCGAACGACCTCGCTGTTCCAGCGAACGACGTCAATCTCCGAGAAGTTTGTTACCGCTAATAAATCGTGCGAGGCGTTTTGACGCTTACGTGCAGAATCGGCGTTTCGCCCAGCTTCGGATGCGCCTTTCGCCTCGATCTCAGCCTGGCGCTCTGCCTCTTCGATCTGCCGCCGCAAGGCGGCGATCTTCCGTTCGGTGGACCATCCCAGGATCCACGCGCCGGGGCCGTCAAGCGGCCTCGCATCGTCCTTGACGTGCCGGGTACCATCCCGCACCAGGCCCTGGCGGGTAAGACCTCGATTCGCTGCTTCGAGTTCAGCTATGGAATCGCAGCAACGGTGATCGAAACGACGCACAAGTTCAGTTGCGACCCAGGAATGCAAAGGGTGTTCCGTCCGAAATTCAAGACGCCCGGGAACCCTGTCATTCGACATGCTGGGGGCAGGCATGGCGCGTGCGGGTATGCGCTGAAAGGTCAACCTGAGTTCCAATCTGGTCAGGTTAATGAATTCCGCAGCGGGACGATAGAAGGATTCCGGTACGAGCAGCGAGAGACCGAACCCGCGGAGTAGACGCTCGATGGCTCCTGTCCACTCGCTATATTGGCTGCGGACTTCGATCAGTTCCCCCGCAAATGGCATCGTCTCCGGCCCGACGCCGGCTACCTCGCAAACCCGCCTGCGAACTGCGAGGTACTCTCGCGGAATATTGACTCGATTGCGCTCAACACTTTCGAGTTCCGCCACCTTATCGGTCCGGTCACGGAGGTAAAGTTCCTGCTGATACCTTCGCGTCGCGCGCGATTCTTCGGCCTCGCTGACGGCGATCGCTTCGCTGCGTTCCCGCTCCTCCCATAAGGGCCGTGCCGTTATAAAAGCCGCATCGTCGGCCAGACTCGAATCCATTCCCAGAAGTGCCGCCGCAGGTTCCAGTCGGAACCGTCGGTGCGCGGCGGCTTTTTGGGAATGTTCGGCGTGGGCCAGTTCCCGGACGATTGCTTGCAGCCGCGAACCGACATCGGTTGTGGCGATCGAGGCGTTCAAGCCGTCGCGTTCGATGTGGTATCGGGCGATGCGTTGCGCAGTGGCGTCGCGCGCCTCATCAGTGGCCGCAAGAGACTGTTCGAGTTCGCATTCCTGCGCCCGGAGAAGATTCAGATGTCCGGTGGCGTAATAAGGTTGTGTAAGATCCTGCAGGCTTCGCCAGCCTTCAATTCGCTTTTCGGAGTCGTCGATCCGCAGAGCGTGTTCCGCCACGGGCCGCAACAATGCAATCTGCCGTTCTGCGCGCTCGATCGCCGTCCAGCAATCGAGCAGAGTTCGGTAGTGAGGTTGAACGGTGTCCCGTATGAACGCGAACGTGTCGGCGGAAGGCAACATAAATAGCCGCACAAAGGAATCGATGTCGCCGATCTCCTTCATGCCGATGGCGCGGTTGAAAACTTCGAGCGCCTTGTCGCCGGGTATATGCAGGAGGCCCCGCATTCGCTCGGCGTATGGTGCGAAGCTGTCTTCAATCTGCCATCCGTTGCGCCGCCCGGCGCGCCTTATCTCACCGGTATTTGAGTGGTTTCCGAGAAGATCGCTTAAACTGCGACGCTCAGGAATGATCGCAAAGAGTTCCTTGACCTGCTCTTCGTGCTCCCAGAGAATCTGGGCAATTGTCGTCGATCTTTTTTGACGCTCATCCGTAAACACGGCCGCAATCGCACTGAGTGCTCCCGCTTCGCGCAAAAACTGCGTTGTGGCGCTTGTCGAATCAACAGTGCTCGAACTTGCCCAGGCGCCCCTGATGTAAGAGCGGCGAGTTCGGTCCCGGCCCCGCCGCCCGTCGCCGGAGGCGTCGTTGTAGTTCAGAATTCGAGGCGGCACCAGGAGAGTCCGAAGAGCGTCAATCGCAGTCGACTTCCCGGATCCGTTATCTCCGACCAGCAGTGTCCAGCCGCCGAAGGGCTCAAGAACCTGCGCATCACCGTGAAATGTGCCCCAGTTCCAGAGTTCCAGCCGTTCGAGCCTGAAACCCGGCAATTTGAAGTCTGGGTCGTCAGCTTTCTCGTTCGGCATGGCGTGCAAGACGATCCCTTACTTCCTGCAATTCTCCGGCTCCGAATCGAGCCTTGACGATTCGCATGACCTCAAATGCTTCTGTCTCCGCCTGGCCCAAAGCTCTCAGGAACCCAAGTTCTTCAAGCCTGCGTATCGCCGCATCCACCGTTCGTACATCCCGAACCTGGTTGTTCGTTTCGCGCAGGAACTGGCTTGCAATCTCACGTAGTCGCGGGCGCGTCAGCACGAGGCGCGTAGAATCTTCCGGCGCGGCATCGAACCGGGCGAGCTCCTCACGAAGGCACACCAAAAGCAGGGTTGCGGTATATCCGAGAGACTGTTTGCGACCCACGCGCGGGACGCGGTCCCCTCCGCCCGGCTCAATCTGCCGCAGGAAAGCGTAGCCCTCACCCTCATCGATCACCACCTCTTGTCCGATTTGGCGAAAATAGTGGGCGATCGCATCGCGTTCGGCACGGAGGGTTTCCCATATTGAACCCTCCTCTCTGTAAATCGAATCCAGCAGCAGGTGCGCCAGGACGAACGATCTTTCGGAAAATGCCGGATCTGATTCCATGCTTTGCCTCGGCTTGCAGCATCCTATTCGTGGCGGGTAAACAAAACTTCCGGAACGCGCCAGAATTCGGAAAAACCGCGATTGTCCATTATCTCCAGAGTGACGAGTTGATCGCTGGCGAGACAATACTGTGAATCCTGGTTGGCTATCACCAAATAGCCGACTACTTCCAGGATCCCTTCACGCGGCGGAAAGCGATCCACCACCTCGGATAGAACAATAGAATCGCACGACAACAGGCATGTTCGTACCTGCTCACGGAGTCGGGTGAGATTCAAATCGGCCAACGCCAGAAAGCGTTCCAGGATCTCTGAATCCGCGAGTGTCGAATCGAAGCGCATGCGGCTGATGATCTGCCCGGCGGCATCGGGTTGCCAGAAAGTGCGGCTGAAAGTCGCAAACGGCTGGGGTGGACCTGCGAGCTCAAAAAAAGAATCCTCCGCCGGCGGCGAATGACGGTTGGCTAAGGCAAGCTGTTGGATCTCGCGGATCAGTTCGCGGAGGCGCCGGTCTTCCCCGGTCGATGCGCTTTCCAGGGCTCGCCGGAGAGTTGCGGCCATGCGTTCGTTCGAGCGGACAACGCGCTCGCCTTCGATCAGCAAACGAGTGGACAGCCGTTCAATCAGCTTGTTGGCCCGCAGCCTGCTGTCGATTGCCTCGAGCTGATAGGCCTGGCGGACCAGATCTCGCCAGGTGCGCTGGCGTTCCGGCGACGACAGCAAGTTCCAAAACGCATAGAAACTCTGCCCCTGCGCCGATTCTTTGAGCGCTGAATGCGTATCGAGCAGCTGGCCGACGATTCGGCCCTTCGTCGCTCCGGGTTGCATCTGAGCTTCGGCCAGGGCTCGGGCTACCTCTTTAAAGTTTTCTTCGAGTTGGCGGAAGTCGCCGGTAAGTCCGCGGGCAAGGTCGAGGGCGTTTGCGAACCGCTCAGTAAGCTGGACAGCGGAGTAGGCTTGCGCCGAGTTTGTTGCCTCGATTAAATCGATTTGAGCTTGCAACGCATCTTTTTGGGCACGCAGGGCTGATATCCGGCGCTCGACATCGGGGGTAGAGAACAGCGCTATTTCTTCGAGTTGCTGAAAAATCAGTTCAAGTCGCGATTCGGCGCCGACAAACGGTCGCGTCTGGAGATCTTCCAGCCATCGTATGGCCCGTTCAGCGGGAGTAGTCAACTCGAAGACTGGCTCGTCTGCTTCGTCGCTGTAGAATTTTTTGAGCAGGACGTGCTCGTTCCCGCACCAGGCGGAAAGGTAATCGGCCGCCGTCTGCGTATAGGCGCCCGGCCTTTGCTCCCGCGCTTCGTCGAGAAAGTTTTCCAGACGCGCGCGTAAGTGTGATTCGGGCACCGAGATAGCCTGGTGCTCCTTGAATGCGCGATGAAGGAATGTGAGAGTGAATGCCCCGTTTGGGCTGCGCAGCAATCTGACCGCAGGATGATCAATCAGTCGCTGAGTCTCGGCGATGTCCCACGCTGCTACAGTATCTGGTCCCATTAGAGTCACTCAACAAAGCGCTCAAGGCGTTCAGGGCAGCGGCCTATGCCCTCACCCCAATAGCCCGCAGCCAGGCGTCGACCTGGCCGAACGTATCCTGCTGCCATTGATCGGGCGTGCGGTCACCTAGGATCTTTGATTCCTGGACGAAGTTCCTGACACAGGTTGGCCCAAAGCCATCGACGGAATCGAACTTTTCGTTGATGAATCCATAACCCCTTGCCCCACTCGGAAGATTCAATAATGGGCGGCAGTCTTTCGCGAGGGCATCGATACCCTCCGGGTAGTTACGGATGCAGTAGTAAATGTCGTAAGCGTCTTTCTGTTTTAGGCGATTGTGAATCGCGTAGCCTTTCATCGCAAGGAGCGCAGGGATGGAACACACTGCAATCTCAACCTGATTGGTTCCGCCGCTGGGCATGGCCCCGCGCACTGCAACCATTTGGTTGAACCGCATCGCGAGATCTGTCCCATCCGCCCGTTGCACCGCGAAGTCTTCGATGATTGGCGGTTTAGTCCTGTCAATCACCGCATCCCGCGGCATCAGAAAGTCCACGACGATATCGATCGGGTCTCCTTCGTCCGTCGCTTCAATTCGGCGGAGGAGTTGAAACTTCCTGAGCTTCTTGTTCTGGCCGTAGCCATGCGTCATCAATGCATCAACAAGACGCACGTACTCTCCATCGCCCAATGCTTCGGCATCCAGACCAAGGTCCACGTCAATCGTTCCGACGTGAGGCATTTCGAAATTATCAAGGAGCAGCCACGGCACCGCTCCGCCGACGACCGCAAACTTCCCTTTGAAACTCCCGAGAATCTGACCGATTTCGAGAAGTACCGTTTTCACGGCTGCCGTCGTGCGGTCGTCGTATTCATTCGCGGATTGCGGATCGGAAGGATTCATCTCTGCCATGTCAGCTTCGTGCGGCGCAGATGTTCCGCAGCTTCCTCTCCCCGTTCGCCGCCCTTGGAGAGGTCCAGATATGTCTGGATCGGGCTGGTGCAGCGAATGCCCGGTGCCGGTTCGTAGGCATCAAGGAAAACGCCCGAATCTCTTGGAATACTGATAATGACATTTTCGCCCTTCGCCGTGGACGACAATTTCATCCGCGATTGGAGGTGATCGAGCCCGCGCTTCTCAGCGTAAAAGAAGTGGCTGCTGGCCCGGGCATAAGGCGCGATCCAGTTCGCCGCCGAAAACGAAGCAAGTGCGGCCTGCACCGTCTTCGGCATAGACTCAAATGTCTCTCGGAGGCTGGTCTCGAATGCCTTACCGTGCAACGTGGTGTAGAAGCGAAACTGTTGTTCGACTGGCGGCTCGTAACTGAACTTCCACGCATCCAATAACGCGCCGGGGACGGTCAAATGAAGCCCCTCTGATATGACTTCCGTCCACTCACGGTCCAGAAGCGCTTTGCGCACGTTGCTAACATGTCCTAGGCTCACATCTGCGGCTTCCGCCAGATCCGTCATGCGCCAGATCCGCTTCGGATCGCGCAAAAGAACACGTAGGACCTGGCTCGATTTTGGCGTGAATAATGATTTGAACTCCCGGCGTTGTGACGCGGGCTTGCCCTCAGTCAGTCGGTCAATAAAGACCGTTTTGAACGCAAGACGGGCGTTGCCTTCGAAATCAAGATATGAGATTCCGTTGTCTCGGCAAAGCTCACGCGACGCTGGAGAGAAATAAGGCGCAACCAACACAGGAGTGGCGGGCCTTTTGAAATGGGCGACATAGTTCTGGAGTTGATGGATGCCCTCGCGGACGTAGCGAGGCTGGCCATTCTGCTTCACCTCACAGACGAGAAAGTGCGACTCTCCCGAAATGTCCACCCGAATCATAATGTCTATGCCTGCTTCGCGTCCCTCTGATCCCACGTTGAGTTGCCTGAGTTTCAGCACTGGGATTTCGTGCAACAGGTTTTCCAGTAGGTTTGCCGCGCGAGCCTCGGCATCCTCTACTGAAATGGGCATTTTCAACACATGTTGAAAATATCATATTCAGTGAAAGCGGGCAAGCGATATTTCACTGAGACCCATCGTTTCAACAAGTGCTGAAGGAGCAACAAGCGGTGAAATCATCTCCCCGCTGAGCTGCGCGGCGACAATTTCGATGAGATCGCCGCAGCGGCCAGCACGGGGAAGCAGCAGACCGGGTCACATCCCTTTGTTCCAGGGCACAACCACTTCGTGCGAGAGGCCGGCTTGGGCCATGTCGATTTCCTGACGGCGTCTGGACTACGCGGTAACCTCTCGCAAAGAACTTCGAACTACGGCGAGGCTGACTGACTAACGGGGGGATCAATTTCGATATGGAACCGGGGGCACTGGCCGTTGTTTGCACGATCTGTTTTCGGAGCCGAAGGCCGACCATTTCTACGGAGACCGACCAGAGCGACAGTCCTCAGAATCCGCCGCTCATCCCGACCTTTTGATGTAACCGCTTTTGTAACCGTCCGAGGAAAATTCCAGACACTCCAGGAAACGCCCCATCGATGCATCTCGCACAAAATAGGTATTTTGCGGTTCCAGTGGTGTCTGTGGATTTCCCCTTGCTGGATTAAGAGTCCGCGGCTCTAACCATTGAGCCACGGGCCCCGTTTATCCAGGTTAACGTAGTCAGAATCGGCGTGAGATCATCGCGTAAGGGTACTGACGATGATTCGCGCGACGGTAGCGTTCCTGGTTTTACTTTGCTGTATTGGCTTTGCCGGCAGCACCGACCTGGATCATGACGGGCTCAGCGACGAATTCGAACAGAGCCTTCTCACCCAATTCGCGCCCGTGTTCCACGTCAGCGCCAGCGATTGCGCTGGTCTGCCTGCTGAGTTTACGCCGGATTCCGTACGGCCTGTGGCGGCTGCGGTCAACGGTACGATCTACGGTCAGGTCTTCCGCAGCGGTCCTTATATCGAAATTCACTACTATCACCTCTGGGAGAGAGATTGCGGCAGTCTCGGGCATGCGCTCGATGCCGAGCACGTTTCCGGGTTGCTCTCCAGCGGAGAGACGCCGCGCGCGCTTTACTGGTTCGCCGCCGCGCACCAGGCAACCGTATGCGAACTGAACACCGCTTCGTCAGCCGCGGCGTTGCATGCCGAAGAGCGCGGTCCCGATGTCTGGATTTCCGAGGGGAAACACGCTTCCTTTCTCACGTCTAAGCTCTGCGGCAAGGGATGCGGAGCGGATGCCTGCAAGCTGACAAAACGCCTCGAACCCGCGCGGCTCATCAACATCGGTGAGCCGGGCGCGCCGATGAATGGCGCGGTCTGGGTCAACTCGCCGGCATGGCCGATGGCTTCGAAAATGACCACGGACTTCGATCCCGCCAGGCTGGAGGCGCTCAAGGCATCGGGCGGGGGACTGATTTTATTCCAGCCGTC
>DASYCD010000293.1:0-15293 GCA_036500405.1 Bryobacteraceae bacterium | reverse complement strand
ACGATATGCAGCGGGTCATCGCCGAGCGGCGCAACAAGCCGATGTTCCTGATCGATATCGCGGTGCCCCGGAACATCGATCCGGCCGTGAATGAAATCGACAACGTGTTTCTGTACGACGTTGACGATCTCGCCGACGTGGTGAACGCCAATATTCGCGAACGCGAGAAGCAGGCGGATCTGGCGGAGGCGATTGTTGCCGAAGAAGTCGATCGCACGATGGCGCGGCTCCGCATTGAGGAAGTTACGCCCGCGATTGTGAGCGTACAGGAAGCGCTCGAAGAAATCCGCTCCGGCGAAGTGGCAAAGCTCTTCCGCCGCAGCAATCTCACGCCGGAGCAGCAGCAGCAGATTGAAGCGATGACGCGCTCGCTCGTCAACAAAGTGGCGCACGGTCCCATCTCCGAGCTGCGGCGCCACGCGAACGAGCCTGAAGGCGGAAGCGCCATTGAAGTCATCCGCAAGGTATTTCATCTCCAGCGCTAAACGCCGGCAGCGCGTCTGATAAAAGGACGCACTCGCTAAACTGAAAACATGCTCGTGATCGGGTCGCGGGGTTCTCAGCTTGCCCTGTGGCAGGCAAACCATATCAAATCGCGACTGGAAGCGCGCGGCGTCGAGACGCGGATCGAAATCATCCGCACTACAGGCGACAAGATTACCGACTCGCCCCTGCACAAAGTCGGCGGTAAGGGTCTCTTCACGAAAGAGATTGAAGAAGCGCTGCTCGATAAGCGCATCGACCTCGCCGTCCACAGCCTGAAGGATTTGCCGACGGAATTGCCAAAGGGCCTGACCATCGCCGCCATCCCGAAGCGCGAGGATCAGCGCGACGCAATGGTCGGCGGCAAACTGCGCGACCTCAAGTTCGGCGCGCGCGTAGGGACCAGTTCACTGCGGCGCATCGCGCAGTTGCGGCGTATCCGGCCGGATCTCGACATTCAATCCATTCGCGGCAATGTGGATACGCGCATCGGCAAGGTGGAAAAGGGCGAGTTCGATGCGATCGTGCTCGCGGCCGCGGGCCTTCGCCGGCTTGGCTGGGGCAACATTATCAGCGAAACTTTCCGGCCGGACATCATGTGCCCCGCCGTGGGTCAGGGCGCGCTGGCGATCGAAACGCTCGAACACAGCGCCGCGCTCGAAGCGTGCGCGCCTCTCGATGATCCGTGGACCCGTCTCCCTGTCAGCGCGGAGCGCGCGATGCTCAGCGAGCTCGGCGGCGGTTGCCAGGTACCTATTGGCGCATTCGCCACGCTCGAAAATACCGACATGTTTCTGACCGGCGCCGTCTTTTCGCCTGACGGCGCCGCGATGATTCGCTACACCGCGACCGGCGAATGCACCAAGCCAGCCGAACTCGGGCGCGCCGTCGCGAAGGTATTGCTCGAGCGAGGCGCGCGAGCGATTCTGGAAGCCTCGCACGCGGGTTCGGATGGCGCCGCGAGCGACGGCGACGGCGCTGCATGAGTCTCGTTTACCTGACGGGCGCGGGACCGGGCGATCCGGAACTCATCACTCTTAAAGCGAAGCGCGCGCTCGAATCGGCGGATGTGGTTCTGCATGACCATCTCGCGAACCCCGCGCTGTTAGCTCTTGCGCCTCCCAACGCCGAGCTCATCTACGTCGGCAAGAAGAAATCCGATCATGCTTGCTCGCAGGAGGAAATCTGCGATCTGATGATCGATCGCGCGCGCCATGAGCTGACTGTTGTTCGACTGAAGGGCGGCGATCCGTTTATCTTCGGACGCGGCGGGGAGGAGGCGGAGGCGCTGGCCGCCGCCGGTATTCCTTATGAAGTGATTCCGGGCGTAACGTCGCCCCTGGGCATCGCGGCTTATACGGGCGTTCCGCTCACTCACCGCGATCACACTTCGGTCGTCACGTTCACCACGGGCCATGACGTGGTGAAAATCGACTGGACGAAAGTCGGCACGGCCGAGACGCTGGTCATCTACATGGGGCTTTCGCATGTCGATGAGATCGTGGCGAAGATTCTGGAAGGCGGGCGTGCGCCCTCCACGCCCGCGATGGCCGTTCGGTGGGGAACACGGCCGGATCAGGAAGTCATCGAAGGAACGCTGGCGACGCTGCCTGGGCTGATCCACGAGCGCGGCCTGAAACCGCCTGCCACGATCATCGTCGGCGAAGTCGTACGGCTGCGCGAAAAACTGAGTTGGTTTGAGAGACTGCCGCTGTTCGGGAAGAAGATGGTCGTCACGCGGGCGGCGGAGCAGGCCGGCGCGCTCACATCGATGCTGCATCAACTCGGCGCTGATGTCGTGGAGCTTCCGACCATCGAGATCCAGCCTGCCGCCGACTATACGGCGCTCGATGCCGCCATCGGGCGGCTTCCAATCTACAACTGGCTGATCTTCACGAGCGTGAACGGCGTCCGGTTTTTCCTCGATCGACTCGATGCATCGAAGGCCGATGTGCGGAACATTCGCGGCAGACTCTGCGCGATCGGCCCGGCGACGCGTGACGCGCTCGAACGCTTCCATCTGAAGGTGGACGTGATGGCCGAAGAGTACGTCGCCGAAGGCCTGCTGAAGGCTCTCAGTGGATTCGATCTTTCGAACGCGAAGGTCCTCATCGCCCGCGCGGCGGTTGCTCGCGACATCCTTCCGGAAGAACTACGCAGGCGCGAAGCACAGGTCGAAGTCGTGGAAGCCTATCGCACGGTCGCGCCCGCCGATCTTAGGCAGCACGCCCGCAAGGTACTCGATGCGAAGCCGGACTGGATCACCTTCACCAGCTCTTCCACGGCGACTAATCTGATCGCGGCCTGTGGCGCTGACGCCCTCCGTAACATTCGCGTCGCCAGCATTGGTCCGGTCACCAGTGCGACTCTCCGCTCAGCCGGAGTCGACGTCGCAACGGAAGCGAATCCCCACACCATGCGGGGCCTGGTGGACCGTATAATCGGAAAGTGAAGATTGGTGCCATTCTCGCGCTTTTTGCGCTGTTTCTCGCCGGATGCGCGAAGAAAAACGATACTCCTGAAGCCGTTAAGCAGGGCGTGATTCGAGACCTCGCCGCCAGCGGCAAGTTCGACATGCAGAAGATGGACATAATCGTGGATTCCGTCTCCTTCCGCGACAAGGAAGCCGACGCAACGGTTACTTTCGCTCCCAAAGGCGGCTCCGCAGCCGACGGGATGGCGATGAAGTACGTGATGGAGCGGCATGACGACGGCCAATGGTACATCAAGAGCCGTTCCACCGGAGATACCGGCGCTGTTCACGGCGCGTCGGGTTCCACGATGCCGCCCGGCCATCCGGACCTCGGCCAACCGAAATGAGAGTCGCAGTTTTAGGCGGCGGCCCCGCGGGCGCGTTCGCCGCTGAAAAGCTGGCCTCGGCCGGCATTCAGACAATGGTCTTCGACGAGAAGCTGGCGTGGGAGAAACCCTGCGGCGGCGGACTCACGTGGAAGGCCTACTCGACCTATCCTTTCCTGAAAGACTCTGCGACTCAGAAGAAGGTAGTGACGGAGTCGGTGCTGACCGCGCCGGGCTGTCCGCAGGCGAACCTTCGCCTTGATCATCCCATCCTGATTTATTCGCGGTATGAGCTGAACGGCATGCTGTTGGATCGGGCGCAGGCGGCGGGAGCGCAGCTCGAGCGCACGCGAGTACTTCGGGCCGAGCGCAAAGGCAGGGGCTGGAACATCGAGACGAAGCACGGGACAGCCGAAGCCGATTTCTGCATCATGGCGGCGGGAGCCCGGAATCCGCTGAAGAACATGGGGACGGAACTCGCCCCGAAAGACGCGATGACCGCGCTCGGCTATTTCGTGCCGGGCGAGCGGACCAAAATTGATGTTCAGTTCTTCGCGGGACTTGCCGGATACATCTGGGTGTTCCCGCGAGTGGGGCATCTCTCAGTCGGGATCTGCGGCAAGGAGCCGGCGTCGGCGCTTCGGGTGCGGCTTGAGCAGTACATGCGCGAGCACGATATCCCGACAGCGGGCGCGACTTACTACGGCCACCTGCTGCCGTCGCTGGGAGCGCAGACCTGGCAGAAGAATCGGATCGCCGGGGATGGCTGGATGGCGGTGGGTGATTCGGCTGGACTCGTCGACCCGATCACGGGCGAAGGACTCTACTATGCGATGCGCTCAGCGGATCTGGCGGCGGAGGCCATCGTAACGGAATCGTTTGACAGTTATCCAGCGCATTTGCATAAAGATATAACGGAAGATCTCGAATTCGCTTCACGCATCTCGGATCACTTTTACCACGGCAAATTTCTCTGGGGACCAGTCATCTCCCGCATGCTGCAGTTCACGCGGCTGAGCCCGACCTTCCGCGGGTTGATGCAGGACCTTTTCGCCGGTTCGCAGACCTATATGAGCCTGCACGGGCGCGTCTGGGGCAACCTCGGCAAAAGCCTTCGGGAGATGGTGGCCAACAAGCTGATCCCATCCAGGCTAAATTAGTCCTTGCCTTCTTTCGTCCTTCCTCCCGTCTACCCAATCCTCGATACCACCACGCTCGACCGAATTGGGTTTGATTTGCAAATCGCCGCCGAAGCCCTGATCGAAGGCGGCGCACAGATCCTCCAGCTTCGGCATAAGTCCTTTTGGTCGAGAGATTTGCTGACGAAAGCTGAGGCGTTGGGTTTGTTTTGTAAAAACGCCGGTGTGCCGTTCGTGATCAACGATCGGGCGGACTACGCGGCGGTTCTTGGAGCGGCGCTCCATGTTGGCCAGGAGGATCTGACGCCCACCGAAGCGCGGCGCGTGGTCGGGGCGGAGACGATCGTCGGCTACTCGACCCACAACCCCGCTCAGATGCGCGAGGCCAACCTCGAGCCTGCCGACTATCTCGCCCTCGGCCCGATGTTCAGTACGGTATCCAAAGAACGACCCGATCCGACGGTCGGGCTCGACGGACTAAGCGCCATCCGGTCGCTGACCCGGAAACCTCTTGTTGCTATCGGCGGCATCACGCGAGACAATGCTGTGAACTGCTGGAATGCGGGGGCCGATTCGGTAGCCGTGATCGCCGATCTCTATCCGCCGGATTGTACGAAAGCCAGGCTGCGGGAACGAATGACCGAATGGCAAAAACTGAAGGGGCGGTAGCGGACAAAGGCGGGTTCGTCAAAGGCCTCGGGCTGGTCGACGCCACCACACTCGTGATGGGGTCGATGATCGGCTCCGGCATCTTCATTGTGAGCGCGGACGTCGCGCGCCAGGTGCAGTCGCCGGGACTGCTGGTCATCTGCTGGATTCTCGCGGCGGCGATGACTATCATCGCGGCGCTCAGCTATGGCGAACTGGCGGCGGCAATGCCCCACGCGGGCGGGCAATACGTCTATTTGCGGGAGGCGTTCGGCCGCTTCTGGGCATTCCTGTTCGGCTGGACCACGTTCGTCGTGATCCAGACCGGCACCATCGCGGCGGTGGCCGTGGCGTTCGCGAAATACACCGGCGTCTTTCTGCCCCAGGTCTCGGCGTCGAATTATCTGATCGGTTCGGGCAAGCTCGGTATCACCACTCAGCAGCTTCTGGCAATTGCAATCGTGATGGGGCTGACCGTGGTGAATACGTGCGGCATCCGCACCGGCGCGATTGTCCAGAACATCTTCACGGCGGCAAAGGTGATTTCGCTCTTCGGACTGGCGGCGCTCGGGTTCGTGCTGGGGCGGAATCCGGACGCGATCACGGCGAACTTCCATCATTTCTGGCAAGGGGCTTCGTGGAACTGGTCGGTCGTGGCGCTGGTTGGGACGGCGATGGTCGGACCGCTGTTCGCATCCGACGCCTGGAATAATGTCACGTTCACGGCGGGCGAGGTTCGGAATCCGAAGCGCGATCTGCCGCTGTCGCTGGGGCTGGGCGTCGGTGTGGTTTCCGCCCTCTACCTCGCCTGCAACTTCGTCTATCTCTCGGTTCTGACGCTCGGCCAGATTCAAACGGCGCCGGAAGACCGCGTCGCAACGGCCGTAGTCGCCGTGATGTTCGGACCGGTCGCGACGAAGATCATGGCCGCCGCCATCATGGTCGCCACGTTCGGCTGCGTCAACGGGCTGGTTCTTTCGGGCGCGCGCGTCTATTACACAATGGCGCAGGACGGCCTGTTCTTCCGCCGCGCCGGCGAGTTAAATCCCGAAACCCACGCGCCCGACTTCGCGCTCTATATACAGTGCGGATGGACCATTCTGCTGACCTTAAGCGGCCAATACGGCGACCTGCTCGATTACGTGATTTTTGCCGTGCTGCTGTTCTACATGCTGACGATCGCCGGCTTGTTCCGGCTGCGCCGCACGCGTCCGGACATGGAGCGGCCGTATCGAGCTATCGGATACCCTGTCCTCCCGGCCCTCTACATTCTTGTTGCAGGCCTGATCGAAGTTCTGCTCTTATGGAACAAGCCCGCATTCACCGTGCGCGGATTAATTCTGGTTTTGCTGGGGGCGCCGGTGTATTTCCTCTGGCGCCGGAAGGAAGGCTGACAGCCGATGAGTCTTTTTGCGGTTAAACCGCTCTCGCGGATTTTTGCCGAAAGTGAACGCGGGGAGAACCACCTCAAGCGAACGCTGGGCGCGTGGCAACTGATCGCGCTCGGAATCGGCGGCGTGATCGGCGCGGGCATTTTCGTGCGCACCGCGGCGGCGATCGCGGAGCGCGCCGGTCCGTCGGTCACCATTGCGTTCCTGCTTGCAGGCATCGGCTGCGCTTTCGCCGGCCTCTGCTATGCGGAATTCGCTTCCATGATTCCGGTGGCGGGGAGCGCTTACACGTATTCCTACGCCACGATGGGCGAGCTTGTGGCGTGGATCATCGGGTGGGATCTGGTCCTCGAATACGCCGTGGGAGCCGCAACGGTTGCGATTGCCTGGAGCGAGTACTTCAACAAAGTCCTGAACCTGGTCGGTCTCCATGTTCCGTACCAATGGTGTCATTCGCCTTTCGAGACAATGGGGCCCGGCGGTTCGCACGGCATCATGAATATTCCAGCCGTGATCATCCTGCTGCTGACCTCGCTGCTGCTGATTCGAGGTATTCATGAGTCGGCTACGGTGAACAACTTCATCGTGATCATGAAGGTTGCGATTGTCATTGCCGTCATCGTGATCGGCTGGGGCTTTATAAATCCCGCCAACCATACTCCGTATATCCCCGCCCCGACGACTTACACGACACCTGAAGGGATCACGCATCCTTACGGCGGAATCATGGGTATCCTCGGCGCTGCGGGCGTCGTCTTCTTCGCATTCATCGGCTTCGACGCCGTTTCCACCGCCGCGCAGGAAACGATCAACCCCAAACGCGATATGCCCATCGGCATTCTGGGCGCTCTGTTCTCCTGCACGTTGCTCTACGTGCTCTTTTCGCACGTCCTCAGCGGCGTTGCAACCGTGCAGGATTTCCGGACGGAAGGGCAGGAAGCGTCTGTCGCGTTCGCCATCAGCAAATACATGACGGGCTATGGATGGCTGGCGAATTTCGTATCGGTTGCCATTCTCGGCGGGTTCACATCGGTCATTCTGGTGATGCTGCTGGGCCAGTCACGCGTGTTTTATTCGATGAGCTGCGATGGTCTGGTGCCGCCGATGTTCTCTGAGGTGCATCCGAAATATAAAACGCCGTGGAAGAACAACGTTCTGTTTTTTATCCTGACCGGTCTGTTCGGCGGTTTCCTGCCCGAAGACATCGTCGGTGAAATGACGAGCATCGGAACGCTGTTCGCGTTCATTCTGGTCTGCATCGGCGTGTGGATCATGCGGAATAAGCGGCCAGATGTGGTGCGCGGCTTCAAAGTGCCCGCGTTGCCCCTCGTGTCGATTCTTGGAGTCATCACCTGCGGCGCCATGATCTTCGGCCTCGGCTGGACAAACTGGCTGCGCCTGTTCATCTGGATGGCGATCGGGCTGGTGGTCTATTTCACATATAGCCGCAAGCACAGCACACTCACGCTGGACGGTGAAGGAAAATAGAATTCGTGGCCAACACACCCGTCATCACTAAAACTGAACTTCCCGGTATTGAGCTCAAAGCTCGCGGAAAGGTGCGCGACGTCTACAGCGTCTCCGATCAGACGCTGCGCGATCCGCTGCTCTTCATCGCGACCGATCGCATCTCCGCGTTCGACTGCGTTCTGCCGCAGGGTATTCCGGATAAGGGCCGCGTACTCACGCAGATGTCGCTGTTCTGGTTCGACCTGCTGAAGGATGTCGTACCGAATCACCTGATCACTGCGAACGTGGACGAGTATCCCGCCCCGCTGCGCGCGTTCCGGGACCAGCTCGAAGGCCGCTCGATGCTGGTGAAACGCTGTGAGATGGAACCGGTCGAATGCGTCGCTCGCGGTTACGTAGTGGGATCGGGCTGGAAGGATTACAAGAAAACCGGCGCGATCTGCGGAATTCCGCTGCCCGCGGGGATGAAGGAATGCCAACAGCTTCCGGAACCGATCTATACTCCCTCGACCAAAGCGGAAACGGGACACGACGAGAACATTTCGTTCGAAGAAACGGTGAAGCTCGTAGGGAAAGAACGCGCCACGCTGCTGCGCGATCTCACTCTGAAGGTCTACTCGACAGCGGCGAAGCACGCCGCCACCCGCGGGATCATTCTCGCCGATACCAAGTTCGAGTTCGGCTACTACAAGGGCCAGCTTCTGCTCGCTGACGAAGTGCTGACGCCGGATTCTTCGCGCTACTGGCCCGCCGATGGCTATGCTCCCGGCGGCGCGCAACCGTCCTTCGATAAGCAGTTCGTGCGCGACTATCTCGAAACGCTCGACTGGAACAAACAGCCGCCGGCTCCATCGCTTCCGGACGACGTGATCGCGAAGACGTCCGACAAGTACCGTGAAGCGTACAAGCGCATCACCGGGCGCGATCTCTAAGGCGGAAATACGCTCGCGACAATGAACTGGCTGGATTACGTTCTCATCGCGATTCTGGCGTTTTCCGCGATCCAGAGTTTCCGCCGCGGTTTCTCACGCGAAATCATCGGCCTTGGCGCGGCCGTCTTCGGACTTGTGCTGGGGATGTGGTTTTACGGCACGGCGGGGCTGCTGGTGAGTCGCTGGATCACGTCCGATCGCGTGCAGCACTGGGTGGGTTTTCTGATGGTGTTTCTTGCGGTGGTGCTGGTGGGCGCGCTCGTCGGCGCCATCGTGCGAAAGTTCCTGAGCGTAGTCGGGCTCTCGTTCTTCGATCGTCTGCTGGGCGCGGCGTTCGGCTTGCTGCGAGGCGCGGTGATTGCAATCGCGCTGCTTACCGCATGGATCGCGTTCGGACCGCGTGTGGCGCCCGGCGCGATGGTACACTCGCAAATTGCGCCTTATCTCATGAAAGCTTCCGAGCTCTCCATGAGTATTGCTCCCGCGGAACTGAAAAAAAGTTTTCGCGAGGTGTATGATGAGGCGCAGACGGAAATCAAAAACATCGCACGGCCCGCAGGCGCCGGCGGAGGGAACCGGGATTCGGGGAAATGAAAGAAAGCTTTGAGGCTCTGATCGATCATCTGGTAACGGGGGGATTCTTTCTGGAGGAGGCCGTGGAAATTCTCGAAAAGGGAATGATCGCGAAGGCGCTCACGAAGACGAACCAGAATCAGTCGGAAGCCAGCAAGGTACTCGGCATTCATCGCAACACGCTGCAGAGGAAGATGACCGAGTACAGCATTGACGGCAAGTTTCCGCGGCGCAAGCCTGTGACGAAGGCGAAAACCGCGGCCCGCAAGCCCGTGCGCCGCCGTAAGGCATCGTAGCCCGTGGCGCCTCTCTGCATTTTCGATCTCGACGGAACACTCATCGATTCGCGGCTGGATCTGGCGAATTCCGTCAATGCGATGCTCGCCGAAGCGGGCAAAGCGCCGCTGGAGCATGCGGTGGTTTTTTCGTACGTGGGGAACGGCGCGCCGGTGCTGGTCCGCAAAGCGCTGGGACCGGAAGCGAGCGATGAGCAGGTAGCGCATTCGCTGAAATACTTCATCGACTACTATCGCGATCACGCGATGGATAACACGAAGTTTTATCCGGGGGTTCGCGAGGCGCTCGATCGTTTGCACGCGGGCGGCGTACAGCTTGCCATTCTGACGAACAAGCCGGTGCGGATCAGCGAATCGATCATGAATGCGCTTGGGGTGGCCCCGATGTTGTTCCGCGTATATGGCGGGAACAGCTTCGACCACAAGAAACCGAATCCGATCGGGATCGATACTCTGCGCAAAGAAGCAGGAATTGACGCGGACAGCACGTGGATGGTGGGCGACAGCATTGTCGACATGCAGACCGCGCGCAACGCCGGTGTCCACTCCTGCGGCGTCACGTATGGTCTGCAGCCGGAGACGCTGGGCGGCTGCCCGCCGGATCTTCTGGTGGACCGGATGCAGGATTTCGCGGCTCACATTTTGAGTCTGTAGCGCGATTTACAATCGCGCGCAGGATGCCATCCTGCCCCATCTTCGCCCTGAATCATCCTTCCTGAATAGCTGAATCATCCTTTCGGCGGACGCGCGCCGCGCCCATCTTCGCTCAAGCTGGGAGCACGAAAGGAGAAGTCATGCAGGCAGCAAACACACTATTGGAGCCCGTGGTCGTAAAGGCGGGAGAGGATCGATCTCCGATCCCGCTCAGTCTCGGAGGGCAGCACCTCACATCGAAAGTGCGCGGGATGGATACGGGCGGAGCTTTTTCCGTTCTCCATCTGGTGGCAGAGCCGATGTCCGGCCCTCCGATGCATATGCACACTCGGGAAGACGAATGGTTCTACATCCTGAAAGGTGAGATGACCTTTGAGGTGGAGGGGAGCCGGTTCACGGCGGGCGCGGGGACCTCGGTGTTCGCACCGCGCAACGTGCCTCACACGTGGCAGAACTGCACGGATGAACCGGTGGAAGCAATCGGACTGATCACGCCGGCGAAGTTCGAAGACTTTTTTGAGGACCGGGCGAGCGGACGTATGGATACTCCCGAGGAGTTCGGCGTCGTGTTCATGGGCCCTCCACTGGCGCGGTTGTGAAACTCATCGAGGAACTACAAGTCGATGTGCTGCTTTCGAGCCACGATACCGGCGGGCGTTACGCCATCTGCCGGATCGTGGCGCCGAGGGCGGCGCGCTCGCCGAAATACGCTCACGCCTGGGAGGATATGTTTTTCTACGTGCTCTCAGGCCGGGTGTGGTTCGAAATCGGCGAGCAGGAGGTCGCCGCCGACGAGGGCGCGAGCGTGTTCATTCCGCGTCAAACGCCGCGCGCCCTGCGGTGCGAGGACGCGGCGCAGGTGGTGATCATTTCGCATCCGGGGGGCGTGGATCTGTTTTTCGAGGATCTCTCGCGCAGAAGCTCCGCCGACACATCAATTTTAGATAAGCACGGCATCGTGCTGTGAGAAGATGGTGGTCCCCGGAGATGCCGAACGCACCCGCAACCTGGCTGGCCGCCACTAAATTGAGCGCGCCCGCGCGCCGGCAAGATACGCTGGTCCGTCCGCGGCTGACGGAGGAATTCGCCCATTTCCTGACTTATGCGCGGGTGATCCTGATCTCGGCGCCGGCGGGCGCGGGCAAGACGACGTTGCTGGCAGAACTGGCGCGGCGGTTTCCGGAAACCACCTGGGCGTGGCTGCTGCTCGATTCGGAAGACAACGATCCGTCGCGGCTGGCGGCGGCGCTTGCGGCCTCGCTCGAAGGGGCGCTCATCAAAATCGGCGATGCGGCAGGCGGCGATCCGAAGCAGTTGATGACTTCGATCATCAACCGGATTGCGGGATTGAGCGAGCATCGGGTGGCGATTGTGCTGGACGATCTCCACACCATCACCGAAAAATCCGTGCACGAACTGCTGGATTATCTGGCCGACAATGCGCCGCCGAATCTGCGGCTGGTGCTGGCAACGCGGCATGATCCGCCGATGGCTCTGGCGCGCAGGCGCGCACGCGGCGAACTGGGTGAGATCCGGCTGCAGGGGCTGAGCTTCACGGAAGAGGAGACATCCGCGCTGGCGAATGAGTGTTTGGCACTGAATCTGACGGACCGGGAAGTGCGCCAGATCCACGCGCGAACGGAAGGATGGGCGGCGGGGTTGCGGCTGCTGGCGACGACGCTGGCGCAGGTGCCTTCACGCCGCGCGACGTTGCTTGAAAGCGGCATGCAGGGCAGCCGGCGCATCTTCGATTTTCTGGCGGAAGAAGTGCTGGACCGGCAGCCGCCGGAGCTGCGCGCGTTTCTGCTGGAAACTTCCGTCCTGCTTTCGCTGAGTCCGAAGGTTTGCGACGCGCTGACGGGGCGGCGGGATTCGATTCGCATCCTGGAAGATTTGTATCGCCGCAATCTGTATGTGGTGGCTGCGGACGAGAGCGAGACGACGTTTCGCTATCACGATTTGTTCGCGGACTTTCTGCGAGAGCGTTTGCGGCGTGAACGTCCGGACGCGTGGGCGGAGTTACATCAGCGCGCAGCGCAGGCGGAGGTTTCTTCCGACCGGCGATTGCGGCACCGCATTGAGGCGGAAAGCTGGGACGAGGCAGCGGCGGAAATTGAAGCCGCAGGGCCCGAGTATGCGCGGCGCGGGTTCGTGATCACGCTGCGCCGGTGGATCTTTTCGCTGCCGGAAGAGGTGCGTTTACGGCATCCGCGCGTGCTTTATCTGCTGGGAAATGCGATCTGGACGCAGAGTGAATTCTCGGCGGCGCAGCCGTGGATCGAACAGGCGCTCGAAGGCTTCCGGCGAATTGGCGACACCGCGGGACAGGGAGAGGCGATTTTCGCGCTGGCGAATGCGGCGCTGATGAATAACCGGCTGGAAGAATCGCACCAGCTTATTCAGGAAGGCCTCTCATTCGACATTCCGCCGGAAAGCCGCGCGCAGATTCATACGGCGGGCGCCTGGATGGCGATTTATCGCAAGGACTGGATCGAGGCTGAGCAGCAACTGGAACGGTTATATGGCTTGCTGAACGCGGGCGTGGGAGCAGACAATCCGCTCTCGCTGCAGCTGGTGCTTTTTTCGGAAGGCGTGTTCGGCTATGTGGCCCGGATCGACAAGCTGATTCGCTCGATGAAGCCACGGCTCACCGGGCAGCCGGATCTGACGCACTCCGCCTACCATCTGCTGAATTCGGCGATCCTGATTCATCGCGGCGACCTGGATGAAGGCGAACGCGAGGCGGAGCGTGCGCTCGCGATTGCGCGCGAATGCGGTCAGATTGTGCTGGTGACCGCGGCGCTCTGCACCAACTTCGCGATCTTAACGGCGGGCCGGGGCGACTGGGCTGAGATGGACCGGTGGTCGAGCGATGGGCTGGACGAAACGAAGTACGGTCACATCACTCGCAACTGGCGGCTGCATTTCCAATATCTGCAGGCGCGGGCGCGGTGGGGAGCCGGAGATATCGAGGGGCTTCGCGCGACGATGGAATCCGCGTCGATTCCCAATCCGGTTGCCGCGCCGGCTTCGAAACCTTACTTCCATCTGATTCGCGGGATGCTGCGGATGGCGGAACGTTCGTATGCGCAGGCCGAACAGGCGTTTCGGGAGGCGCTGCGCGAAGAGGATGGGTATCAGGTGACGCGCGCGATATCCAGCGCGCGGACGCTGCTGGCTTACGCTCTGCTGCGGCGCGGCGACACGGCGCAGGCGATGGAGATATTCGCACCGGTTCTTGATTTCACCGAGCGGCAGGATCTGGCGGGTTACGTGATGCGTGAGAACCCCTATGTGATTCCGTTGCTGCGGCATGCGCATGAGCGGGATATTCACCGGGAGTTCGCGGCTCAGGTGCTGGCGCGGATGAATGCGCCGGTGGATGCGGTGGAAGCTTCAGGAGGCGAGGCGCTGTCCGATCGTGAGATGGAAGTGCTGCGGGTGCTGGCGGAAGGGCTGGGAAATCGCGATATCGCGGAGCGGCTGTTTGTGAGTGAAGCCACGGTGAAGACGCATGTGCAGCGAATCCTGAGAAAACTCGATGCGGACTCGCGGACGCATGCGGTTTCGCGCGCGCATGAGTTGATGTTGCTGTAAACGAAAGCATCCCTCGCCCCGGTCCGAATCAGTCTTTTGGTGGACGCGTCCCCGGGCGGAAATCACCTCTATGCGGTGCGCGGCTTTGCGGCGCCCGTCACTATTCCGGAGCCGGCGACGTCTCTCCTGCTGGGCACGGGCCTGATTATCAGCGGTCTTGCTTTTCGCGAGCGTGGACGAGTTGCGGGAGATCCGGATCGGCGTCCTTCCAGGCAGTGAGGAATTCCTGGTAATCCTTTGCGGCGGCTTCGCTCTTCCCCGCCCTTTCATCGCTGAGGGCGATTCCATAGAGAGCGAAGCCGGAGCGGGGGCGGATGGTGAGGTCGCGCTCCCAAGCGGCGCGAGCGTCAGTCCAGTCGCCAATGGCGAGCATGGCGGCGCCTTCCGTTTCCGCGACGGGGCGGATGTAGTTGGGGGGCTCTCGATAGCCGAGGTCTTTCTCTGCTGCTTCAGCCTGGGCGAACATGTCGTGTGCATCGGTCAGTTTGTTCTGCGCGACCAGAACCGACGCATGCAGTTCGAGCGACATCACGTTGAGCATGCCGAGCAGCGGTGAGATGGAAGCATCCGGCATGACTGGTAGCTGACGGAAGGGAACGTTCGGAAACGGATGCGGCGCCTGCTTTTCCGCCGCGATGTCTGCGACAAGCTTTTGCCGTGCGGCTTCGGCTTTCGAGGGGTCACGGCCTTCCGCCGCAATCATGCCCTCTGCAAACAGGTTCAGCTCGTTCGCGAGGAATACGAGGTTGGGGAGAGCCGCGGGCGGCGAGGTGGCGGCGAGCAGCGATTTCACCTGCGCCCAGTCGCCGAGACGCAGCGCCACCGGAAGCTCCGGATTCAGGCGCGAGATGGAATCGCGGCTGAGGTTGGTGTAGATGGATGACGGCATCCTGCCGTGGGCTCGCGTGATCTTCGTGGAGAGCTCTCTCGCCTGCTTCAGCTTGCCTTCTTCCATCAGGTTCGCGATCGCATACATCAGGTTGTGGACGTAGTTCCAGTCATCATCCGGCTCGACATGTTGTTCGGCCATGTATTTTTCGTCGATGGCGGTGGAATCGGCGAAAGACTTCTCGGCTTTAGCATAGTCGCCGAGGCGGAAGAAAATATGGCCAGGCATGTGGACCATGTGTCCGGCATTCGGGGTGAGCGAGCCGAGGATCTCGGCGCTGCGCAGGGCGCGCTCGGGATGATCGCTGGCTTCGAGCGCGTGGATGTACTGGTGGTTCGCGGAGGAGTTGTTGGGGTCGTCTTTGAGAATGGACTCGATACTCTCAACCCGGTTATTCGAAAAGTCGGCGAGGACGAGCCGGG
>DASYCD010000292.1:0-4548 GCA_036500405.1 Bryobacteraceae bacterium | reverse complement strand
CGCAGCCGAGATAGCCGATGCAACCTGAATAGATGCCGCGCGCGGCGGGTTCGAGTTCGCTCAGAAGCTCCATGGCGCGTAGCTTCGGAGCGCCGGTCATGGAGCCGCCGGGGAATGCGGCGCGCAGGCAATCAACGGCGGTCACTCCGGGGCGAAGCTGCGCCGCGACAGTCGTCACGAGCTGGTGCACGGTCGAGTAAGATTCCACTTCCATCAGGCCGGGCACTGAAACTGAGGCGGGTTGAGCGACGCGTCCGAGATCGTTACGGACCAGGTCTGCGATCATCAGATTCTCGGCGCGGAAGCGCGGGTTCGACGCGAGCGACTTTCGAAGCCGGTCGTCTTCTTCCGGAGTGGCGCCGCGCGGCAACGTTCCTTTAATGGGGCGCGACTCGATGCGTCCATCTGCACTGATTCGGAGAAAGCATTCCGGCGACGAACACGCAATTTCCAGATCGCCGAAGCGCAGGTATGCGGAATACGGCGCGGGATTCAGGTGGCGGAGGCTTTCGTAGTAATCGAGCGCGGGGAGATCGGTTTCGAGATCGAAGCGGTTCGTGAGACAAAGCTGATAGGCTTGCCCTTCGCGAATCCATGCCTGGCATTGGTGGATTCGATCGATATATTGCTCTCGCGAAAGCAGCGGCGTGGGCGTGGCGCAACCGAATACCCGAGTCAGCGGAGCTCCGTTGCTGACGGTAGCCTCCGTACGCTCCAGCCGATCAACTCGCATCAGCATCGCATCCGGATAGGGCGAAGCGTGCCTGACCGGGGACCCGAGTTCCGCTCGCAGCTCGTAGCCGAAATAGCCGACGTATCCACCGGCCCGCGCAGTTCGCAGCGATTCATCCAGGTAATCGAAGATTGACTGCGTTCGGGTTTCGATCTCGCCGCCGCGATCAATGGTCAGCTTCCGCCCCGCGCATCGATACGAGATCACTTCGTTCGATTCACCCACCCAGGACCACCGATCCCTCGGTGTCGCGAGCGCGCTATCCAGCCGGAAGCGGGCGCGAAATTCAGACATGGACCTGCCGCAGAAAATTGCCCAGCAGTTTGTCGCCATGTTCCGTCAAAATCGATTCCGGATGGAACTGTACGCCCCAGATCGGGCGGCTCACATGACGCAGCGCCATCACGGTTCCATCCGCTGTCCAGGCGATTTTCCGCAGTGCCGGCGGAAGCGGATCGGACACCGCGAGCGAATGATAGCGAACCACATCGAATGTGCTCGGGAGGCCGCGAAACAAGGGATCGACGCCATCGTGCTCCACCGTCGCAACCTCACCATGCGCCGGTTCCACGCGACTGACCGCACCGCCGAATTCGAGCGCAATGCCCTGATGACCGAGGCATACTCCCAGCACCGGAACACTCGCGCGGCGAATCACATCGGCGGAAACTCCGAAATCGCGCGCGACCGCGGGATGGCCCGGCCCTGGCGAAATCAGAATGGCGTCGAAACCGCGCGCCTCAATCGCAGACCAGTCCGCTTCATCATTGAGAAGGACAACCGGCAGTTCACGCGTGAGAGCAGCGGCGGCGTGGGCGAGATTCCAGGTAAAGGAGTCGTAGTTATCGACAATCAGGAGCCGCAGCACGATTTCGTCGAGGCTGTGAGGCGGCTGCTGCCAGGGCCGAGATGAATATGGGCGCCGGTTGCCTTATGGGCAATAGCCATGCGGAACGCGTAGTACGGAATGTGGGCGTGTTCGAGGTAGTGCATCAACCACGTGCCTTCGTGCGTGTCGGGATTCAGCGCGATATCAATGCGTCCGGTATGGTCGAAACCCATAGACCTGTGCGTCGCCGTCTGCCCGTCCGCGCTGACCGGAATTGCCTTGCCGAATTCGGTCTGATACGCAACGGAAATCGCGTCAAACTGAGAACGCGTGAATATCCCGTTGCCGTCATAGCGAACGTATTGCTTTCCGTTCCATTCGGGATGCGCCTCAGCGTCATTCTCGGCTTCGATCTGAGACTTCTGCAGCGCCATCTCATGAACCAGACCGGCGCGCTGGATGGCGAGATCGAGATCCAGTTTCGAGGTAGAGACATCGCCCAGAGCGGTTTCAGCTTCGGCGCGCGAAAGAGCGCCCGTTGTGGCCAGTGCGCGAATCTGAGACGCTCGCCGCTGCCGCCGCAGGAACATTCGCTGGGCGACCACCACCATCTGATCGGCCTGATCCGGCGTAATGTCCTGGGTGTACGAGCCGAACCTCAGGACGGATTCGTCGAGCGCGTCGTTGAGGTCATCCTGCGCCTTCAGAAAATCATTGGGCGGCAGAATACCCTGCTGGACAAGGCCGCGGGTACGCTCCACATTCTGCTGCGCCCGGGTAACCATGGGATCGGTGCGGTCGGGCTGGATCGCCGGGGCTTTGGTTTCGGCATTGGCCGCCGCAGGGACAGAATCTACCGAGGGCGCCGGAGCCTGGCCATAAGCGGCAGAACAGAGCAGGAAGGCCAGCACCGCGCTGGATGAATACCGAAAAATCACGCTTACTTATATAGTACGATAGCGGGCGGAGGAGTTTTCTGGCCACAAAAACCGCGACCAAGACTACCAGAACGAAGGCAGCCGGGGAGAAGAAGCCCTCCATCCGAAAACCGGCTGTAAAGAAGCCGGAGGTCCCCACCTGGCTGACGGCCGTCCGGGCTGCAGAAGATAAGAAAGCACAGGACTTAACGGTGCTCGATCTGCAGGGTATCTCGTCCTTCACTGACTTTTTCATCATCTGCACCGGCTCCAGTGGCAAACAGATCCAGGCGATCAGCGATGAAGTGGCGTTTCAGATGAAGAAGCGCGGCGAGATGCCGCTCAGCGTGGAGGGCTACAGGCAAGCCGAATGGGTCCTGACGGATTTCGGCGATGTGGTGGTGCACGTACTCACCCCGAAAGCCCGGGCCTATTACGACCTCGAACGGTTATGGCGCGAAGGGAAACCGGTCGAGATTCCGCAGCCGGCTCCCCCGCCCGCAAGGAAACCGCGCGCTACCAAGAAGGCCCCCGCCGAACCCGCTCCTTCCGAGTGAAGATTTTCCTGTATTACATCGGGAAAGCGAAGGACCCGCACGCAAATGCGCTGGCGGCCGATTACGTGAAGCGCACCAGCCACTACTGCACGATGACGATGGCGGAGATTCGCCCTGAGCGTGTGGATCTTTGGGAGAAGCATCCGGCGGCGAAGAAGATACTGCTCGATCCGGTCGGGAAAACTCTCGATTCGCGCCAGTTCTCGAAAGTGATCGGAGATGCGGGAATGCACGGGCACGATCTGGTGTTCCTGATCGGCGGGCATGACGGGCTGCCGGCGGCGTGGCGTGTCCGGACCGATTTACTTCTCTCCCTCTCGGCGATGACGATGCCGCATGAACTTGCCCGCGCGGTTCTGGCGGAGCAGATTTATCGCGGATTCGCCATTCTGAACGGACACCCGTACGTTCGATAGATTTTCAGTTATCTGAAGGTTTTTCGATGTGGTCGATGATCACCTCGTCGACCGGCGCAGTGGCGGCCTGGAGCCTCAGCCCCAGTTGTTGCGGCAGCGCGTCGAAGATGGAAGGCGGGCCATCGGCGGGATCGGTGGAGAGCCGGTTGGCGGGGGTGAAATCAAGCTTGACGTCAATCAGCCCTTCATGTGCCGTGCGGTCGATGACTGGGCGGCCTGAGAGACTGAGAACAACCGCCAGAGTTTTCGTCGTCATTCCAATGCCTTCAAAGTGCAGCCCGTTCCCCGCGCGGGTAAAGCCATAGGAACGTCCGCAAGCGGTACCGTTGGGCGCTAAGGTCGCCTCCGGGGGTAGCGGCGCGCAGGAAGCGGGGTCCGTCGTTTTCAGCTTCGATCCTTTTTTATCGGCTACCAGCAGGTAGACAGGCTCGTCGTGGGTCTCCCAATGGAATTTGAGTTGGAAACGATCCTCCAGCATCGCTTGAAGCATCTGGTGGTAGCGTTCTTCCGTGACAGCGCGCTCCTGAGTTGTGGCTTCGATGTCGTAGCGTATCGCGGATCCGGTCGAGGTCCAATCCGGAGCGCCCTTTATGTGACCAAAGTTGAGCGGATAAAACGCGAGGCTCATGACGTCCTGAACGGTGACGTTCGTGAATCTCAGTTTTCCGTGTTGCAGCGGCGGAGTCCATGCGGGATTCGCGCCACTCGTATTTCTTCTGACCGAGATCACATCGAAACCGGCGCGTGGGGGCGGCGCTTGTGCCGGTGCCAGGATCGGGAGAAGCAGGAGGACAGCCAGACACTCGATGGCTCTGGAGGGCATCCCAGTGAGTTTATCTGAAGGTTCGCTGGTCGTCCAGGCGCTCAATTCGCCATTCGAGCGCTGAGCGGACCAGCTTAAAGCAGGATCGGCACACCCAGAACGGCGAGTTTTCGCCATGCCTGAGTACAAACGCGTGGGCGTAGTGGCCCGATTTCGCAGAATCGCAGATGCACGCTTTGCAGAAGAAGCAGTGATTGTGATCCCAATCCGGGTGAGACCTTGTCCAGCGCTCCCATTTGAATGCGAGCCCGCGGTATGCCGCGGCAATTCGAA
>DASYCD010000291.1:0-6230 GCA_036500405.1 Bryobacteraceae bacterium | reverse complement strand
GCTGCGCGCCATGGCGGCGAAAATTCTGGAAATTCCCGAAATTTCGGCGGTATACTACGACCTGACTCACAAGCCTCCGGGCACTATTGAGTGGGAGTAGCTTCATGCGGAACAGATTCGCCTGCGGAATCCTGATTGGTTTTGCACTGAGCGGCGCTGAGCTTCCCTCATTCGACGTCGCATCAATTCGTCCGGGCTCTCATCCGGTCACGAAAGAAGGGTACAGCGTTTCCGGCGCCAAACGGTCCGACCCGACACGGTTTCGCGCCACGAACTGCGATCTGAGTGAATTAATCGAGGAGGCGTACGGCGTACGCAGTGACCGAATATCCGGTCCGGATGACGTTCACTCACACGAGGTTACGTTCGACATTGATGCGACCATGCCAGCTGAGACCACTGACGCTCAGGTAAAGCTGATGTTGCAGCATCTTTTGGCGGAGCGTTTTGGCGTCGTGCTGCATTCCGTGACGAAGCCGACCGCCGGGTACGCTCTGGCCGTGGATCGCGGCGGACCGAAACTTCAGGCTTCGCCGCTGGAGCGTTCGCCCGGGGTGACGAGCGCCGGGGGATCCGCGAGTGAACGCATGACGTCGCCGGCCGTACGGATGAATAGCCTGGCGAGCGCACTTTCGAGAAATCTCGGCGTGCCGGTGGTCGATCAGACTCACATAGACGGTCTCTACGTTCTTGATATTCGGTTTTCGAAGTTCGGGATCGATAGCGAGTTGCCGACGGTTTTCGATGCGTTGAAGGCGCTCGGGCTACGGCTGGACAAAGCCGAGATTCCGGTCGAATCCATCGTCATGGATCACGCCAATTTCAAGCCCTCGGAAAACTAAATGTTCTTCTGGACGATCGGTTCCGGTCTGCTGATTGGTTTTGTACTCGCAGCCGCGGACCTTCCGTCGTTCGTTTTGCAACCTGCATAAATCAAACCGAATTGTATAACCCTTCGCCCTTAAATTTTTTGGTCGCCATTTTTCTGCATCATCACCCGGGTCCCTCCACGCCTGGAATCGGGCGATCTATCTCGCGGACCGATGTAACCGATCCCGCGCGCGTGGACCGACCAGGCCAATGCCGCGGGTCTGACGATGATTCTGGTGTAGCATGATTTCAGATGACGCCCTCTCCCGCATACATGGAGATCATTGATTTCATCGCGGGCGGAAGTACGCCTGAGGACGTGGTGCGGTTTCATCCTTCGACCGAGGCGCAGCGGCGCGTCGATGAGCTTGTGAATCGCGAGAAGGAATCGGGGCTTTCGCCGGAAGAGCTGGCTGAACTGAATCACTTCCTCGAACTTGAGCACATCATTCGGATGGCGAAGGCGAAGGCGCGCCTGATTCTCGCTGGTGTCCACTGAAATCCCGCCGCGGGTTCGCGCGGCCGTGGCCAGGCGAGCCGCATACTGCTGCGAATACTGCCTGGTCAGCGAAGAAGATGCCGGATTCACGCACCAGGTCGATCACATTATCAGCAGAAAGCACGGAGGGACCCCGGACCCTGGGAACCTCGCCTATGCGTGTGTGCTTTGTAATCGCGCCAAAGGCAGTGACGTGGCGGGAATCGATCCGCGAACCGGGGAAGCGGTCCGGCTTTTCAATCCCAGGGTGGATCGCTGGGCTGAACATTTTCGAATTCAGGAATCTCAGATTGTGCCGATGACCGCGCAAGGTGAGGCGACTGTCCGGCTACTTCGGCTGAATGCGCCGGAGCGGGTTGCAGAGCGGACGCTGTCCTCCTTCAGACCTCGGGGCCCTGGATTGGTCCACTGAGTCGGACGCTGGGGCGGAGCCTTTCGCCACAAAGAACTTGCTCAACTGTACCGAAGCTGTTTTCGATAGCGAAGGCCCGGCAAAGTCGATTTTGATTCCGGTGTTATCGGCCGTCGTCGCTGCATCCCCAGAAGCACGAGCCGGGAACCATCCCAAAAATAGCCGGAGAGCGTCGTGGCTCTGCGCACAATCGAGACCGGACGATCTCCAATCAGCGGAATACACGTTCGATGTAGATGCCATCGTGTCGACCGCGAGAACAGATCCACACCGAATTCTCAAAGCTCGGACCAAACGAGACCGACGCTCTACCGTTTTCGATGCGATGAAGCGCCCGTGCCTGCGTCTCGAAAAGCGGAGTGCCTGTGGAGACCGTTGTCGTTGATCGCGTTAGCTTCAGGCCGGTCGCGAACTGACGGGCTACTCTGTAGTATTGGTCACGGAATTGCTCATTGTCCTTATCAAAGGCTTACGTAGTGCCAGGAGGTAAAGGGATGTCACGAAGGTACTCAGCGGTTCTGATCGGAATTTCAGCGTTCGCCGCGCTCGCGCCCGCCCAGACTTTACAGCGGCGCGCCACGATGGTGAACAACCACGACGCGAAATGCACAATCGAGGTAGTGGTAGATGGCGCGGCCGAGGTAGAGATTCGCGGCGACAGCGCTCTGCTTCGCAATTTACAGGGCCAGCCGCCGCAATGGCGGCGCTTCGAATGCGGCCAGATCATGCCGGCGAATCCCGCGGGATTCCGATTCCAGGGGATCGACGGACGCGGACGCCAGCAGCTCGTTCAGCAGCCTGGTAACGGCCGTCCCGCCGTAATCCGGATCGACGACAATGGCGGCGGCCAGGAAGGCTACACCTTCGACATCATGTGGGGTATGAACGGCTCAGGCCCCGGCCCGATCTCACGTGGCCCAATTGGACCACCACCATCGGTGCAGGGTCCACCACCGCCACCCGGACCTCCCGGACGCCGCTGGTATACGGACGATGCCGTGGGCGCCTGCCAGGACTATGTGCGCGATCAGGCTGCGCGCCGCTTCAACGCGCATGATCTTCAGTTCCGCCGCACCCGCATGGACGATCAGCCGGGCCGCAACGACTGGGTGGTCGGCTTCTTCGAAGCGCGCCAGCCGGGCCGGCCTCCGATGAACTACCGGTTCTCCTGCTCGGTGGATTTCAGCGCCGGGCGCGTGCGTTCCGCCGATGTCATTCCGGTGCAGGCGGGAGTCTCCGGCTGGAGCGATCCCGTCAACGGCCGCGCGATCCAGGCATGCGAAGCCGCGGTGGAAAGCCGCCTGCGCGATCAGGGCGTGCGGAGCGTCGACTTCGGATCGGCAAACATCGATGATCGACCGGGAAGAAATGACTGGGTGGTGGGGACCGCGGCCGGGCGCGACCGCGGCCGTCCGGCCCGGTTTGACTTCTCGTGTTCCGTCAATCTGCGCGACGGTACGGTGCGTACAGCCGAAGTTAACCGTCGTTAGAGTACGATGAAAGCAGCGGCGGCAAGCTGCGTTATGACTGCTCCCATACGCGTGCTGGTCGCGAAGCCGGGCCTCGATGGACACGATCGCGGCGCCAAAGTGATTGCCCGGGCTCTTCGCGATGCGGGTATGGAGGTCATCTATACTGGTTTGCGACAGACCCCTGAGATGATTGTGAACGCGGCCCTGCAGGAAGATGTGCAGGTTATCGGGCTTTCAGTGCTTTCCGGGGCGCACAATTCCATTGTTCCGCGCGTGATGGAGTTGCTGCGGCAACATGACATGACCGGCGTCAAAGTGATCGTCGGCGGAATCATTCCGGGCGACGATGCGCGGGAGCTGGAGCGGCAGGGCGTGACGAAAGTCTTTCAGCCTGGCGCTTCGCTCGAATCAATAGTAACGACTGTACGCGAAGCCGCCGGGCAGGCGGCCTGACATGGAAGGGAAGAACCGGCAACGTTCTGACGCAGCCGGCTCGCAGGTACCGGACAGAAATGGATAAGCATTTGAAGATTGCGGTCTTCATCGACTTCGACAATATCGAGATCGGAGTCAAATCGACGCTGCAAAAGGAATTCGACGTCTCGGTGGTCCTGGAGGCTCTCAAGGAACGCGGCGAGATCGTCACCAAGATCGCGTACGCCAACTGGGGCCGCATGGAGAATTTCACGCGCCAGCTTTCCGAGCACGCGGTCCAGATGGTGCAGCGCGACCCGTCGCCTCGCGGCGATAAGAACGGCGCCGACATCAATCTGGCGCTTGACGCGCTCGAAATGGCGTTCACCCACGATCACATCAACGCCTTTGCGATTGTGAGCGGCGACAGCGATTTCATTGCGCTGGTCAACAAGCTGAAGCAGTACGACAAGACGGTGTTCATTCTGGGCGGCAAGGCGTTCACGAGCACCATCCTGCAGAAGAATTGCCACGAGTTCATCAGCTACGAATCCGTGCTGGATGACGGACGGGCGCCCCGGCAGCATCGCGACCACCGTGAGGGTGGCCGCGGCGATCGTCCGGAACGGCCGCATGACCGGCCGAAGGATGGCGGCGGGCCGCCGCAGCAGGGTCAGGCACAGGGCCAGGGCGGCGGCGGTCAGCGTCGGCCCGCGCTCGATCTCCATCAGGCGATGCCTCTCGTGGAGCGCGCGCTTCAGGTGCTGGAACGGCGTGAGGTGCGTCCTCAGCTGGGCCTGCTGAAATCCACTATGCTGCAGCTCGATTCGAGCTTCAGCGAACGGGCCTATGGCGCGGGTTCATTCACCGATTTCATCGAGAAGCTGCGCAAGGGCGATCTGATTGCCGTGACCGGCGGCGAAGGCCGCTATCTGATTTCCCGGAAGCGGGGCGGGGCCGCGGAAAAAACTGTGCGGCCGGACGAAGCGCTGCCGTTCCTGCGCGATGTGCTGGAAAACCATCGGCTCGAGCTCGAAGAGGGTGTGTCGGCCGCCGACCTGCAGCAGTGGGTGACGGAAGAAGCGCCGTCGTTCGACTGGAAAGCCTATGGATTCCAGGAATTCGGCGAATTCCTGAATTTCTCACAGGACAAGACCGTGGTTCGGATTGTTCCCAATGAGAGTCAGGGGCTGGCGGTGTTTCTGGGGGCGGAATTCCATCCGCCTGCTGTCCCCGACCCCGAGCCGCTGCCGCTGCCGGAAGCAGAAGAGGAAGAAGGGCCGCAACCGATCGTTCCCGGCCAGCCAACGGCTGGATCGGAACGTCCCAAGAAGGGCGCGCGTAAGACTTCAGGTAAGGAAGTGGATGGCAATGTGGTGGCCCCGCCGAAGCGGCCCCGCAAAGCCGCCGCGCCCCGGAAGCGCCGGTCCCCGGCGAGCTAGTCGGTTAATGGTAGACACGCGGGTCGGATGGATCCGACCCGCTGAATACGCCGCCGGAGGTGGTCGTTTTCCGTTGGGTGGTCTTCGTCTCGCGCCGCGTCGATTTCGTGGCTCCACTGGCGCCGGAGGGCTCGACGAACGCGGACATCGGCTTCACGGGAAACGCGAGGAACGCAAACAGTACCAGCGCGGCTGTTGCCAGTAAGACCATCAAGCCGACATAAGCAGGCTTCATCCTGATGGATCAGACGCTAAACTAAATTTGTGGGTTACCCCGCTTCATTCCGCATTGGAAACACGACGCTTGCGCCAGCGACGGTGCTGGCTCCGATGGCCGGCGTCACCGACACAGTATTCCGCAGATTCATCAGGAACCTGGGCGGATGCGGGCTGATTATGACGGAATTCACGAGCTCGCACGGGGTAAGCGCGGCGCTCGATTCGGAAACCCGCAGCCTGAAGAAGATGAACCGTACTGTCGCGCGCTATCTCGCGTTCGACCCCGAAGAGCATCCGATCTCGGCGCAATTGTTCGGGTCCGATCCTGAAGTGATGGCGGAAGCTGCGCGGGTCTGCGAAGATTTGGGTTTCGATTTCGTCGATATCAACTTCGGCTGTCCCGTGAAGAAGGTCGTGAAGTGCAACGGTGGGTCCGGGCTTTTGCGCGATCTGCCGCAGGTGGAAAGAATCCTGCGCACGGTTCGAGCAGCAATCAAAATTCCGCTCACCTGCAAGTTTCGCGCGGGCTGGAACGATCAGGAACTTGTGATGCGGGAGATGGGACGCTTGGCGGAAGACTGCGGTCTTCAGGCTGTCGCGCTGCACCCGCGTACGCGTGAGCAGGGTTATAGCGGTCGCGCCGACTGGACACGAATCGCGGCGCTGAAAGACGCTGTGAATATTCCGGTGATCGGCAATGGCGACGTTGTGACGCCGGAAGACGCCATCCGGATGGTGGAAGAGACGCGCTGCGACGCGGTGATGATCGGGCGTACGGCGTCGTCGAATCCCTGGATTTTCCGGCAGATCACTCAGTATCTGGAAACCGGAACATACGATCAGCCGACGCAGCTCGATCGCTACGAGATGATGCGGACCTATTACCGCATGCTGATGGATCG
>DASYCD010000290.1:0-2601 GCA_036500405.1 Bryobacteraceae bacterium | reverse complement strand
ATCAAAACGGAAGTATGAGAGTGAAGAGTCGAGAAAACGGTTTGCGAGTCTGGGAGTTCAGGTATTACGAACCACACCCAGATGGTACGGGGCGCGGCTTGCGAGCCGTCACGGTCGGCACGCTTCAGGACTATCCGAGTGAAGCAGCGGCCCGCAAATCGCCCGCCGCGCAAGCCATTGTTCTGAGGATTAACGCAGAGCATCCATTGGGCCCAGTAACGGCTTCGACGGTTGGGGCGTTGATCGCACGTTACGAAAAGGAGGAGATGCCTACACGTTACTCAACGCGGGTTTCATATCAATCGTTTATTGACCGCTACATCCGTCCGCGTTGGGCTGAAACGCCGATCACTGGGGTAAGGCCGATGGCGGTCGAGGACTGGCTCCGGCGGTTGAAATTGGCTCCGAAAACGCGGGGACATATTAAGGCACTGATGTCTGTGATGTTCAAATGTGCCCAGCGCTGGGAACTGATACCGAACAACCCGATGCAACTAGTACGGGTAAAGGATGTCAGCAAGCGACAGCAACGGCCATCCGTGCTCACAGCGGGCGAGTTTCACAAGCTGCTACCGCACCTCCGGGAACCATACAGGACCATGGTCCTGATCGCGGGTTGTCTGGGGCTGAGAGCAGGTGAGATTGTGGGCCTACAGTGGGGCGATTTCAATTTTGAGAAGTCTACCCTGCTGGTTCAGCGCGGCATCGTTCACGGCAGGGTTGGAGACGTGAAGACCGAGTATTCACGCGATGCCGTGCCCGTCGCCCCGGAACTGGCCCGCGAGCTAAAGGCGTACCGGAAGCATTGCTACGTAACGCAGGATGGGTGGTTGTTCGCCAATCCCGCCACAGACAAGCCGTACCATCAGGAGGAAATTCAGAAGAAGCACATCAGAAGAGCGGCCAAAGCGGCGGAAATCACAACAGGGGTCGGCTGGAAGACGTTCCGGCACAGCTTCCGGTCCTGGTTGGATCAGACCGAAGCGCCCATTGGAGTGCAGCGCGAATTGATGCGCCATGCCAGCATTCAAACGACGATGAATGTTTATGGCAGGGCAATGACGGACGGCAAACGGCAGGCACACGGCAACGTGGTGGAGATGATATTGAAGCCTGCCAATAACCCCACGACAGAGGTCGCGGAAGCGGCCCCTGTGGCTATTGTGGTCTAAAGTGGTCTTGGATTTGCGGCTGGATGCTTGTAACCGCTTGAAAGAATTGGTTGCGGGGGTAGGATTTGAACCTACGACCTTTGGGTTATGAGCCCAACGAGCTACCAGACTGCTCCACCCCGCACTTGTATGTTACTACGCCACCTTCGGTGAATCGTCGGACGCCTTTCGCGATGCCCGCAACACCAGTGACTTGCGATCCGGGCGTACCGAAACTCTGACGCTTTGCCCCTCTGCAATCTGCCCGCGCGCGACCATTCCGGCGATTGGCTGCGTGAGATGACGGTGCACGGTTCGCTTCAACTCGCGCGCACCGTATTCGAGCGACGTCCCGGTTTCGAGCAGCCATTGCCGCACCGCATACGGGACCTCCACCGCGAACGCCCGCATCCCGAGACGGTTCACGATGTGCCGCTGCAGGCGCTCGATCTCGTGATCCACAATCGCCGCGAGATTCGCCGGAGCCAGCGGACGGTAGGTGATGACGCGATCGATGCGGTTCACGAACTCCGGCGAAAATTTCCGCCGCACCGAACTCATCGCCACGCGCTCCAGCCGGTGGAGCACGTCCTCCGTGGTTGGCGCGACAGCCGATTGAAATCCGATCTCGGGCGCAATCTCGCGCATCATGTCCCGCGCCCCCAGATTGCTGGTCATGAAAATGATCGCCTTTTCGAAGTTCACCTGGCTGTTGTCGCCCAGCCGCAGAATGCCGCGGTCGAGCAACCCGAGCATCAGACGGGCCATCGACGGCGCCGCCTTTTCGATTTCATCGAAAAGCACAAGCGACAGCCCGCACTTCTCGCTCGCAACGGCGGCCAGCTTCTGCTGCGTGAGCGCCGGCTGCGTCTCGCGATGTCCCAGATATCCAGGAGGCGCGCCGATCAGCTTCGCCACCTCGTGCTCCATCTGGTATTCGCCGCAATCGATCTTCAGCAGGCACTTCTCGCTGCCATGCAGCGTCTCGGCCAGCGCCTCGACTGTGCGCGTCTTGCCCGTGCCCGTGGGACCCAGCAGCAGGAACACTCCCGCGGGCCGGCTTTCCGGCGAGAGCCCCGCCTGAAACATTTCGACGCAGGGAACCAGAGCGTCAATCGCATCGGGCTGCCCTACGATTTTCGAAGCCAGCACGTTCGACAGGCTTTGGCGGATCGGAGTCGGTTGACGGCGGGTTCGTGGCGGAATGTAGCGCGAATCCATATGGCCACAGAATACGCACGGTGCAGCCGGATTCTGAGCGCGTCCCGACGCAAGTCGCTGTAAGAGTAGGACAAAAACTTCCGCGAAAGTTGTCACCGGCTTGCAAAACCTGGCCAAAAACAGCTTCGAGCTTCGCGCCGACCTCACAGTGAGGTCAGTTTTTGGAGAGTCGCGTGCCTATGGAGGGCTGCGAATCATAATCGATCGATCAGCACCCGGGAGTTTCGGT
>DASYCD010000289.1:0-36127 GCA_036500405.1 Bryobacteraceae bacterium | reverse complement strand
AGCGCAGGACCGGCAACGGCATGCAGATATTCCGTCGCGCTTTTTGGCGCGAGGGAATACCTGCATCCGCTCTTCAGGAAGAAGGGCCGCCTAAACCGCTTTGCGAAACATCAGCAGGGCGACAAGCCAGACTACCAGGAAGACGAAGAAGAGAATCTTCGCGATTCCCACGGCTGCGCCGGCGATGCCAGTAAAACCCAGCAGTCCGGCGATGATTGCAATGATTAGAAATACAAGTGACCAGTGGAGCATAACGTCCTCTCATGATCAGTTAGTGCAATTCTCGAGCCATCGTTTCAGCCGAACGGCAACTAAACTGCACGATCAAGCACAGTGAGGCTGAACCTGTGAGAATCCGCGCGAATGCCTTCGGTGTTGCCCTGGTATTTCTGTTCTGCTTTTCACCGCGGGCGCGCGCCTATTCGGTGCTCACTCATGAGGCGCTGGTGGATTCGCTTTGGCATGACGCGTTCGTGCCCACTCTGAAGGCTCGGTTTCCGGCGGCAACGGAAGCCGATTTAAAGGAAGCACACGCCTATGCGTACGGCGGGTGCATTATTCAGGACCTTGGGTACTACCCTTTCGGCAGCCGGTTCTACAGCGACCTGACGCACTATGTGCGCAGCGCCGATTTCGTGCAGGCTCTGGTGGATGATGCGCAGAATCTGGATGAGTTCGCTTTTGCGATGGGGGCCGTTGCGCATTACGGGGCGGACGTGGACGGTCACCGGATCGCGGTCAACCGTGCGGTACCGATTCTTTATCCGAAGCTGCGGGCGAAGTATGGAGATGAAGTTACCTACGGAGATAACCCGCATGCGCATATGAAGACGGAATTCGGATTTGACGTCCTGCAGGTGGCACGGGGGAATTATGCGGCTGAGGCATATCACGATTTCATCGGGTTTCATGTCGCGAAGGATCTGCTCGATCGGGCGTTTCAGGAGACCTACGGTTTGAAACTGAAGGACCTGTTCGGAAGCCTGGATCTGGCGCTGGGGACGTACCGGTTCTCGGTGAGTTCGCTGATTCCGAATGCGACGAAGGCGGCGTGGGTGGTGAAGAAGGATGAGATTCAGAAGCTGGCGCCAGGCGTCACCCGGCAGCATTTTCTCTATAACATCCGGCGCGCGGACTATACGAAAGAGTGGGGAGCTGATTACCGGCGGCCAGGGATATTCGCGCGGTTCCTCGCCCTACTGATGCGGGTGCTGCCGAAGATCGGACCGCTGCGCGGGTTGGAGTTCCGGGTTCCTACGCCCGAGGCGGAAAAGATGTTCGAGGCGAGTTTCGATGCGGCGGTGAAGCTGGATCGGCAATCGTTTGCGGAAATTCGCGCCAGGGCCTTGAAGCTTTCGAATCTCGATCTGGATACGGGGATGCCGGTGAGCCCGGGTGAGTATGCGCTGACCGACCAGACTTACGATCAGTTGCTGAAGAAGCTGGGAGAGAAGAAGTTTGCGGATGTATCAGCGGATCTGCGCGCGGATATTCTGAAGTTTTATGGCGAGATGAAGGGGCCGGATCCGCATGGGATTGATGGGGAGCTTGGGGGCGCTTATGGGCCGCAGAGCAACGCGGATAAACGCAGATAAACTTACTTCCAGTTGCCGAGGAGCCTTCTGAGGAGGACGAGTTCGCCGAGATGGTAGGCGTCGTGGTCCACGATCAGGAGGAGTTCGCGGAGGAGCGTTTTGTTATTCGCGAATTTGATGGGCTTCAGGGGATCGCTCTCTTCGAGCAGCGCCAGAAGCTTTTTGCGGTCGCGGCGGATGGCCCGGATGGTCTTTGACCAAGCGTCTTCCGAGGGCGGTTCCGGCGACTTCGGCCAATAGTCTTCGGGCCATTTCTTTTCGGCGTAGTTGGGCGTGGAGACGTATTCGAGAATGTCGGCCTGGGTGAAGCGCATGTGTTCGAGGAGTTGCCAGGCAGACCACGGCACGTTTTTAGGGCGTTTGCCTGCGTCTTCGAGAGGGAATCCTCTGATGACCTTTTCGAAATCGGCGTGAGCGCCGCTTGTTTTCAGGATCTCGGCGATTTCTGCTTTTAAAACATCGTTCTTCATAGGGCCTCCCCTCCAGGCTATCATTCCTTCGAATGCGTAAAGGCAGAGTAGAAGGAAAAACCATTGTGGTGACGGGCGCGGCGCAAGGGATCGGATTCGCGTGCGCTCGGCGGCTAACTGAGGAAGGGGCGTCGGTGGTGATTTCCGATATTCAGCGCGAGCACGGTGAAGCGGCCGCGAAAATGATCGGTGCGCGGTTTGTGTTCGCCGATGTAGCGAGCGAAGGGGACTGCGTGCGGCTGATGGATGAAGCCGCGGGCGCGGCGGGCGTTATTCATGGGCTGGTGAATAACGCGGGGTGGTATCCGCGGGCGACGCTTGAAGAGACCACGACGGAATTCTGGGACCAGATTCAGAACATCAATCTGCGGGGTCCTTTTTACTGTTGCAAGTTTGTGGCGGCGTATATGCGGAAGGCGGGCGGCGGCAGCATTGTAAATGTGGGATCGTTGAACGGGATTCAGGGACTGCCGAATCTGGTGGCGTATGCGGCGGCGAAGGGCGGGCTGCTGGCGCTCACGCGCACGCTGGCCGGGGCGCTCGCAAAGGACCGTATTCGCGTCAACTATCTGATTCCGGGGTGGGTGCTGACGGAAGGCGAGATCGCGCTCCATGCGAAGGGTGGGCTGACGCGCCAGGCGCTGGAGAAGAAGGGCGAATCGCTGGCGCTGGGGCGGCATCAAACGCCGGACGATGCGGCGTATGCGACGCTCTATCTGCTTTCCGATGAGGCGGCGCAGGTGACGGGGACGGTTTTGAATGTCGACGCGGGGGCGAGTACGCTGCCGATCCCGCCTGATGCACCGTTTGTCATCTGATCGCATATGATGGCTTGCGAGGGAGGGGACGTATGAACATATTGAGAATTGGGCTCGTTGGTTTCATGGTGGCGGGCGCCGCCTTTGGACAGACTCAGGTGCCCGCGCTGGCGGAGACGGGGTTTCAGTCGCTTTTCGATGGGAAGTCGCTTTCGGGATGGGATGGCGATCCTGATTTCTGGCACGTGGAGAATGGGGAGATCGTCGGGGAGACGAAGGCCGATCATCAGCCGGCGCAGAATACGTTTTTGATCTGGCGTGGGGCGAAGCCGGGCGATTTCGAATTCAAGATGCAGTACAAGCTGACTGGCGCGCAGGCGAACAGCGGTCTGCAGTATCGGAGCGTGGAACTGCCGGATGTCGCGAAGTGGGTGCTAAAGGGATATCAGGCGGATATCGACGTGGCGCAGACTTATACGGGGCAGCTATATGAGGAGCGGGGCCGAACGTTTCTGGCGCTGCGCGGGCAGATTTCGTATATTCCGGAGGGGGGAAAGCCAGGGTCGATCGGGTCGACAGGCGATTCGAATGAGCTGAAGGGGTTCATTCATGCGGATGACTGGAATGATCTGCATGTGATCGCGCGAGGGAATACGCTGATCCATCTCCTCAATGGGCATGTGATGAGCGTAACGATCGACGACGACAAGGCAGGGCGGAAGATGGACGGGGTAATAGGGATCCAGCTTCATAAGACTACGGCGGCGATGAAGATGGAAGTGAAGAACGTGCGGATTAAGCAGTTTTAGTGCTGCGTGTCTGACAGGGCTGATTGACAATCTTGATTCACAATCGGCCGCAGGATACCGTCCGGTTGGAAACCTGCCCCACTGATTCGCACACTAGTCCGCTGCGTCCCGGTCCAACGTGATGCCGTGCGCGCGGCGGCCGACGGGAATTCTGGCAACCACCGTCATCCCTTCATTGCGGGTGAGCGTCAGGAAGCCCCCGAGTTGTTCCACGCGTTCGCGCATGCCCAGAATCCCAAAGTGCCCTTCGTTATCCGAGGGGACGTGCTCCGGATCGAAGCCCACGCCGTTGTCCTTCACGACCAGTTCGACATCCAGAGCACGGAACTCCACGCGAACCAGAATGTGACTGGGGCGGCCATGGGTCACCGCGTTGCGCAGCGCCTCGCGGCCGACCAGCAAGAGCGTACGGTCAAGCTCCAGGTCATGCACGGTACCTTCGCCGATGAGTTCGGTATCCACCTGGATGGATTTTTCTGCGCCCAGCCTGCGCGCGAGATCAACGAGGGAGCGGACACCCGTGTCGCCCGCAACTGGACTGCGCAGATCCCACACCGCCTGGCGCGCTTCTTCCAGAGTGGCTCTGATGTGGTGGCGGGCGTTATCCACCAGAGCGCTGGCGCCGGAAGGATCTGATCGCTGCGTGCGTCCCGCGGCTTCGAGAAGAGTGGAGACGCCGACGCAGCCCTGAATCACGGTATCGTGCATTTCACGGGCGAGGCGCGTTCGTTCCGCGAGCAGCAGCGCGTAGCGTGATTTTGTGTGTCTCGCGTAGATTCCGGAACCGGCGAGGACGGACAGCGCCAGAGCAAGTCCGCAGAGCCCGAAGAACCATGTCGTGTGATAAAAGGACGGAAGAAGATTGAGACTCATGGCGGCTTCGGTGAAGTGCAGCGGAGAGGTGGCGTCCGTGGCTCTCACAACGAAGCGGTATTTGCCGGGCGACAAATTTGTGTAGGTGACCGAACGGGTCCGAAGGGCGGAAATCCAGCGGTCGTCAAATCCTTCCAGTTTGTACTGGAAGCTCAAGTGGCCCGGCTCCGCGAGAAAGCATGCAGTGTAATCGATCTGGAGTTTCCCGGAGCCCGGAGGAATTTCGATACTGCCGGAGAGCGGCATGACCTGGTCATCGGCCACGACCTGTTCAATCAGGACCGGCATGACAGCCCGCTGCGGCAGCGCCGAGGGATCAATGCGCACGACGCCTTTCAGACTGGGCAGCCAAAGGGCGCCGGAACCGGAGCGGGCGCCAGCGGGCTGAAGACTGCCGCTCATCTCGCTGGTGAGCATGCCATCCGCCGTGCCGTAGGGAACCGCGTGCAGGGTTCCGGGGCCGCTATCCGCGGTGTTGAGCTCCTCGCGCAAAACGGAAGACACTCCGGCCGGGCTGCTCAGCCACAGTTTCCCTTTGCCATCGTCCAGAATCTGAAAAATCGCGTTGCTGATTAGTCCCTCGCGGCTGGTGTAACGTGTGATGCGGCCGTTGCGCAAACGAATCAGGCCGTCGCCGCGCGTGCCCAGCCACAAAGTGCCATCCGGATCGGGAAGGATGGACCATATTTTTTTCTGCCTGAGACCCGCGAATGCAGGGACGGAAACAAACCGGTCATTCTGGATGAGATTCAGACCGCCATCCGTGCCAATCAGGAAGCCACCGCCTGGATTGGGCGCAATGCAATGCGTGCTCGGATACGACAAACCGTCATTCAGGTAATAGTTGTGAATTGATTTGCCGTCCCACAGCGTCATGCCACTGCCGGTGGCGAACCAGATGTGGCCGTGCTCATCCTCGTAGAACTGGCGAATGTCGTTAGTGCGCAACCCCTCCGCCATGCTGAGGTGGGTGACTCGTCCGCGATCGAGCCGCATGACCCCGGCATTGTAGCTGCCCAGCCACAAGATGCCTTTCGAATCTTCAAACATCGTGTGAGGCTTGAACTCGCGGAGATCGACGCCGGGGAGCGGGAACGGAATCGGCGTACCGCCGACTATGCGGTACATCTGGCCTGACCAGGTCGCGATCCAGACTTCGTCTTTACCGGCGGCTCCACGAAAGTCGGACGAAACCGCCGTCACGTGGTTATCGGCAAGACCGGCGGCAGTATCGATGGTGGTGAGGGGCGTTCGGCTCAGAAGCGCGAGGCCGTCCTGAGTTCCGATCCAGATATCCTGACCGCGATCTTCGAAGACTGCGGTAACCGCATTGTCCGGCAGCACAGAAGGCTCGGTGAATTTCTGCGGCTTTCCGTCGAGATAACGGATGACGCCTTCGCCGAGCGTGCCAACCCACACGCTTCGATCTCGCGCTTCTTTCATGGCGGTGATCGAAACATCGTGTGCGAGAGGATTCCGCAGACGGCATCCATTCTGGATTTCACTGATTCCCTCGGCGTCGATTGTGAACGCCGTTCCATCGCTCGTACGGTACAGGCCTTTGACTGCCGCGGACATGCGCTCTCCGTGGCATGTGGCGGGAACGATCACGCCGCCTGAAACAGTGAGAAGCCCGGCCTGCGTTCCCACCCACACGCGCTGCTGTTTATCCGTCACAATCTGAACGGCGGATACGAAGGGAGATTGAGGCGTTCCGTGATCGAGCCGCACGAAACGTCCGTTCACCATCTGGAAGAAGCCGCGATCGGCGCCTACCCAGAGATTGCCTGCGTCATCTTCCGCGAGCGCGCGAATAAAGCCGTTGGTGAGTCCTTCCGCGGCCCCAAAGCTGGTGAACACGCTGTTTCGATAGTGGACCAGACCGCCGCCTTCCGTCCCCGCCCAAAGCGAGCCGTCGCGGGCAGGCAGCAACGAAAGAATGCTGTCGTCGTGTAGGGCGGGCGTGTTGGAGCTGTCGAAGACCACGAAGCGTACGCCGTCGAAGCGGGCCAGGCCGCCGGAGGTGGCGATCCAGAGATAGCCATCTGGCGTCTGTTCGATTGCCTGAATACGGTTGCGCGGCAGGCCATCTTCGGCGCGCCAGATCCGGTGGCTGTATTCGCTCGCGAGCAATTGGGATGAGGCAAGCGCAAACGCAACAGACAGTACAGCGCGGATGGATCTGCGGATTGTCATTTTTGGCTCTGCATCGCAGAGCGCGCTTCAGCGGCGACGTTCCCATCGGAACTTTGCGCTGCCTGGCGGAGATGCGGGAGTGCGTCCGCGGGGTGGCCTGTCTGGATGAGAAGCTCACCCAGCTTCAGGTGCGCTGCGTCGTAGCTGGGTTGGGAGTGAAGTGCGTCCTGCAGTTGCTGGATCGCTTCCGGAGTCTTTTTCTGCGATTCCAGGATCACGGCGAGATTGTATCGCGCGGTGGCGAAGGCGGGATCGATTTTGATGGCATCGCGATATTCGGCCGCCGCGCCTTCGTTTTCTCCAAGCTCCTTCAGGACTGCGCCCAGATTGTTGTGAACGTTGGCCATCGCCGGATTGATTTTCAGTGCGGTGCGGAGTTCATCGCGGGCGTCGATGAACATGCGTCTGGACGCCAGAGCTGTTCCGTAACCCGAGTGGGCAGGGGCAGAAGAAGGATCGCTTCGAATTGCTGCCTGGAATTCAAAGGCCGCCTCTTCGAAATGGTTCGAGCGTGTGAGCAGGTTGGCGAGATTCAGGCGCATGGCCGATGATTCCGGTCTGAGGCGGACGGCTTCGCGAAGCTCCGCGTCCGCGGCGGCTCGATCGCCGGCGCGCAGCAGGGCGGCGCCGAGGTCGTTGTGCAACTCCGCGGAATCCGGGTTGGCTGCGAGACCGGCGCGGAGTGCGGCGATCGCATCAGATGGCCTCTCCATTTGCGTCAGGATCAGGGCGAGAGAGCGGAACGTCAGTTCGTCACCGCCGGATTCTTTCACCGCCCGATTGAGCGAATCGAGCGATCCCTGAAGATCCCCGATTGCGGCCGTCGCGAGACCCAGTCCGTGCCAGGCGGGCCAATATCCGGCGTCGCGCGAGATGGCGTCTTTATAGTTCGGAATCGCCGCGGACGATTTCCCGGCGTGGCGGTAAGCATCGGCCAGATCCGTCCAGGCTTCCGGGTTCGCAGGTTTTGTGGCAGCGACACTTTTTTCCAGGCGCACGATTCCCACCTGCAGATTTGCCTGATTTTTCACCTGTGCAATTGCGGTGTAGACATCATCCACGCGCGGATAATACGAAACGACCTCGCCGCGATAAGGCGGCCGATTGGCGCTGTTCATCTCCGTGGCGGGATCGCTGACGCGTTCGGGATTGCGCTGAATATCGTGGTCCGTGATGGTGACGTGGATCGCGTCGGATGGGCGGCGCGACTGCATATGGCAGGCGACGCAGTTGGCGCCGGATGTGTGATTTTGGGCGCCTGCGATGGCGCGGTGGCAACTGACGCAGGCCGTGTTCGAGCGCGCAACGATCTGAGAACGATCCGGCTCATGCGGATCATGGCAGGTGATGCAAGCCAACGCGCCCTGGATCGCGGTGAAGCACTTCGATTTTCGAAGCCTGTACGGCGCGCCCGCAAATTCGAACTTGTCGTCGTGACCCGTACCTGGCGCGTGATCGAAGTAGCGCATGTACTGATCGAGCGGCTCGCCCGCCTGATAAGAGAAGACACCGCGGCCATAGACAGGCAGGGCGGCGGGCAAAGCCAGACTTGTCGGTTCGAGATGACACTGCAGGCACACTTCATCGCGGCGCTCCAGGGGAAGCGCTGCCGGATTGACAATCAGCTTTTTCAGATCGATCGCGGAGCGGCCGGCAAGCGCGGCCTGCACGTGATCGAGGCCGGGACCGTGACATCGCTGGCAATCAATCCCCTGTGGCAAATCCGCCGGAAATTTCGTGGCGTCGTCCATGCGATCCGCGCCCGGTTTCAGAGAAGGATAGGCGTTATGACAGAACATGCAACGATAGGTTGCTTTGCGGCTGAACCCGGCGTGTGAAGGCGAGTCGTAACCGGGGCTCATTGCCCAATATCCATTCTTTTCAGAGTACCAGGTGAGCGGTAATTCGATCAGTTCGTCGCGGCCCGTACGGCTGAGATAACTGCGGGCGTGATGCCCCGAGCCAAACCAGTAGTCGATCCTCGCCATCAGCGAATTTGTGATTGAGCCGTTGAAGCCGGTCTGGTGACGCTCCATCTGAAATCCGGTATCCGCGTGAGAAACCGAAATCGTTTCCGCGGATGGAGCGTGCGTGTAGGTCACATTCGCCAGATGACCGTCTCCGGCGCCTCGCACTGTGCCGAATGTTCGCGCCATGCCGGTTTGTGAATACCGGCGCGCGATTTCGCTGTGGCAGGCGGCGCAGGTATTGGGATCCGCGTAGGCCCGTGTGGAATCCGCGCCCGCCAGGAGTCCGGCAAGACAAGCGCCCATCGCCGCGGCAAGCAGCAGGATTTGGGGTTTGACCGGACTCAGCACTCTTCGGAGATTGTATATTGAAGATTCACCCGCCAATATCAGATGTCAGCCGCACCTCCCGGAGACCGAAGGCTCAGGATGCTCGAGGAGCGCGTCAAAACGCTCTTGCCCTTCGAGTATCAGGAGCGCTACGACGAAGTTCAGCCCGTTTCGATGGGGTCCGCCGGGCTGAAGTTTGGCGCTGACGGACGCGTTGCGTGGAACGAAATCTGGGGCGGCTTTTGCGATCTGGCGATGGCCGGTGGACCGCCGCATAAGGGTAGACTTCTGGAGCCTGGGTCGGAAGACGAGATCGCGCAGGAGCCCGGGCGTTATAAAGAGGTGGCAGACGAGATTTGCCGCGGCATCCGCATGGTGACGGAGCTTGCGGTCAGTCCTTCGCCGAATCCGGGATGGGTGCAGGTGGGATGCGACACGGAAACGATGGCGAACTGGCTGGTTCGGGCAATCGTCATGGAGAACGTCTCGGCGTGGCGTGAGGATTCCGTGCTGGAACTGCCCGCGGCGCCGCGTTATCGCCTCGAGAAGGAAATCAAGAACGTCATCACGGTGATCGCGAAGACGTGTCATTACTTCGCGGACCATTTGCGCTCCGGCCAGCAACGGGCGATCGGGGCGTTGTTCAAAGAAATGGACGCGGTTTCGCCGATGCTGCAACCGGGCGTCGCCGGTCACGGATTCGATCCCATTAAACAGGGCGAGTTGAGCGCTCGAATTGTGTACTTGATCGAAGGGTCCACGGGGCTGCGTCGCGGGGAGCGGGACTACACAGGATGGGTTGGGGTCACGTGTCCGGGCGTTGGGACCGCGATCTCGATGATGCGATTGCTCTCGACGGTCAACGTGCTCTCACGGCGCGAGGACACCATCCTATATGTGCCCGTCAATCCAATCACCGATCCCACGGGCGAGATCGTGGCGCAAGCAGTGGCCGAGGTCTACAGACTGCCGGTCCCACAAAACAATCTATATTGAAAATGCGTGGATTCCGCTCCCGTCCAGTCCGCGGCGCTTCGTCAGACAGCGGTCGATGCCGACGCCGTTGAGCGCGACTATGCGCTTACTCTCGCCGGGCTGTTGTGGGCAGAGGCGCAGGCGGAGGCATTCGATCTTGCGCGAGGTGAATTTGCGCAGGCGCTGTTTGCGTCGGGAGCGAAGGCCAACTACGGGTTGCCTCCCGGCGAGCCCGCGGGACGCGCACAAATGGAGACGTTCTGGCGTGGGTTGCATTTGCAGGATCTCGCGCTGGCGTCGGCGTGCGCGCTCGGCCGCGATGTAGCGTGGCAGGAGTTCATGAATCGCTATCGTGGACCGCTCACGCGCGCTGCGACCGCGATCACCGGCTTCGCATCGGCGGGCGAGGAACTGGCGGGTTCGCTCTATTCGGAAATGTTCGGTATCCATGAGCGCGATGGGCAAAGACGGTCGCCGCTCGCGAGTTATTCGGGCCGCGGATCCCTGATCGGATTTCTCCGGGCATCGCTTGCGCAAAGAAATGTCGACCGCCACCGCCGCACTGGACGCGAGACGCCGCTCGAATCGAGCGATGTACCGGCGGCGTCACGCGCCCCGGAGCCACCGGCCGAGTTGCTGACATGCATTGAGGGGGCCCTTCGGCAGACACTGGCGCGGATCGAGTCCGAGGAGCGGTTCATGCTTTCAGCCTGGTTTCTCGACCAGCGGACCCTGCTCGAGATTTCGCGTGTGCTGCGCGTACATGAAGCGACGATCAGCCGGCGAATGCAGCGGCTCACAGCCCGTCTGCACGACGAACTACTGAAGAATCTGGAAGCTTCCGGGATGAGCAAGGCCGCGGCCCGGGAGGCCCTGGGCGTGGAACCCGGCGATCTTGACATCAATCTTCGAAAACTGCTGCAATCTTCGCGGCCGGGAACGTTCCCCGAGAGAAGCGGGCCCGCAGGCGCTGACCGGATATGAGCGAACACGCACAACCCGAAATGCATCCCGACCTCGACGCTCTGAGTGCGTTCGCGGAAGGCACGCTCGTGGAACACGAACGGCTGGCGTGTCTCGACCACCTGGCGGAGTGCGCTCAATGCCGGGAAATCGTTTATTTGACGCAGGCGGCGGAGGCGGCGGACGCGGAGCCAGTGAAAGAGCCGAAACCCGATCCGGCGCCGTTCTGGAAGCGATGGCTGACGCCAATCCCCGTTCTTTCTACGATGGCTGTCGCGGCGTTAGCAGCGGTTTCGACCGTGGTTTACCGGCATCAGGCTCCCCCGCCACCACAACCCGAGTTGATGGCGAAGGTTGAAGCGCCTCCCCCCGCGCTATCGGCTCCGGCACTATCCGCTCCGCTGGAGAAAAAAGCCGCGCCTCGAAAACCGGAGTTCCTTCCGAGAAGTCTTCCACTGCTGTCGAGGTCCGCTGCTCCACCACCGCCGCTCAAACAGTCCGGCGAAACGAGCGCTGCGCCGGCTGCTCCGCCCTCCGCCGCGCCGGCGCCAAGCCAACCCGCGGGTATCGCCGGCGTCGTCACCGATTCAGGCGCCGCGAATAGCTTCACTTCATCGACGAATACCAGCGGGCAATACGCTGTGCCTGGCGTGCCGCCCGGGCAGGATGAGCGGCGTACCAATCCACAGGAGTTAAAACAAAATCAGAGCGAGATCCAGTTGCAACCGGCGCAGGTCGCCAGAGCGGATTCCGTGTTGACGACCGGCAACGTATCCGCTCCTGTCGAAGTGACACCGCAGGTCAGAATCCCGATGGCAGCCGGTGGCGGTGGCCGCGGCGGCCGCGCCGGCCTGGGGGGTGCTGTACTCGCCACGGCCCCTGCGATGTTCAAAACAGCGCTTCCGAGCGCCGCAAACGGTGACATCATGTTGCGCGCAGACGCGGCCGGCGCGCTCTCCCGCAGCAAAGATGCCGGCAAATCCTGGCAAAACATCAGCGGCAAGTGGCAGGGCAAGATCATCCGGCTGATGACTCCTCCCCATGCTCCCGGCGCCGGTGACGCGGTATTCCAGCTCAACACGGATACCGGTGAGGTCTGGTTCAGCCGCGACGGTGACGGCTGGACACCAGCGACGCCCGTTCATTAAATTTCCAAAAGTCTTCTGCAAGAATTCTGAACCACCCCGTTCTCCGGTCGGGTACGGAGGTTGTGCATGAAGAGATTCGAAGGTTTTGCCGGGGCCGGAGTGCTGACCCTTCTGACGGTGGGTGTTTTGTTTCTGGCGTCGCACTCGTCAGGCGAACCAGCGGAAAGCAAACCGGTTGCGACGTATTCGCGCGGCATACTCCATGTTTCACTGCCGTTTCTCACGCCGCGAAACGGCGCGGGCGAGCTGAATATTGAGGTCCTCGATCCCGAAGATCACAGCGTTGGGACAACCAGCCGGAGAATTCCGGTCCGTGCCGGAAGCGGTTTGCCCGATGAAAACATCACCGTTGGGGGCGAGCTCTCAATGGACGATCTGGTGTGGCATCGTCTGCGATATCGGTTCACTTACACCGGCGATGCGAAGCCCACGCTCGAAGGCATGGCGTCGATTTCCCAAATTCTGCGTCATCCCGTGGTGCACGTGATCGACCAGCAGGCGTTTCTCGCCGGCAGTCCCGCCGCTGCGCGGGTCATTGTCACGGGTCCCGACAACGGGACGCCCATCGATTCGGGCACGCTGCGAATCGACCTCATGCCGCCGGGGCAGAAGCCCCAGACGCTATTCACCGGCCGCCTGAACTCGCGCGGCACATCTCGCGCCGAGTTCCATCTCCCCGCCGGCGTAACCGGCACGATACCGCTGCGCTTCGCCGTGGATACCGAAATCGGCGGCGCCGACTTCACACAGAGCGTGCGGATCGAAGACCAGGGCTCGATTCTGCTGACAACGGAAAAGCCGGTCTATCAACCGGGGCAGACGATTCACCTGCGCGCGCTCGCGCTCGATCGTTCGAGCCATCAGGCAATGGGCGGACGGGCGATGGTGTTTGAAGCAGAGGATGCGCGCGGCAACAAGATCTTCCGGCGAAAAACGCAGACGGATGAGTATGGGATCGCATCCGCGGAATTCGCTCTGGCGGACGAAGTGAACCTCGGCGCGTGGCATCTGCGGGCGCGGGTGGGGGATGACGCGGCGAAGACGGCGAATGAAATCACGGTGCAGGTCGAGCGTTATGCGCTGCCGCGGTTCAAGGTGGATCTCGACCTCGGCGGCAATCAGCCAAAGCACGGATACCGTCCCGGCGATCATGTCACGGGCTTGGTGCGATCGAATTACTTCTTCGGAAAGCCCGTAGATCATGCGGAGGCCAGCGTCACGGCGTCCGCAAAGGATGTGCAGATCTTTGAGGCCGGACAGGCGAAGGGGAGTACGGATGCTGACGGCGCGTTTCGGTTCGATATCCGGCTGCCGGATTTTCTGACCGGTCATCCGCTGCTACAGGGAGCCGCTGTCGTGATGCTCGAAGCCGCCATAAAGGACGGCGCGGGACATACGGAAACGCATACGCTGCCGATCACAGTCAGCGCAGCGCCGCTCCTTGTAACAGCCGTACCGGAGAGCGGCGCGCTGATTCCGGGGCTGAATAATCAGGTGTTTCTACTCGCTTCTTATCCCGATGGAACGCCGGCGCAGGCTGAGCTCCGGGTATCCGGGGGAGGCCTGAGTGCAGCAACCGCGAAAACCGATTCGTCGGGAATCGCGGTGATTGAGATACCGGGTACAGCTTCGAATCTTCACGTAGACGCGAAGGACGCGGAGGGCAATCGCGCTTCGGTTCCGCTGAAGCTGGATATGCGAGCGGGCATGGAGCAGGTGCTTCTGCATACCGATCAGGCGCTCTATCGCGCCGGCGATCGCGTCCGCCTGCAGGTGCTTTCGACGAAGCAACGCGGCAGCGTGTATGTGGACGCCGTTCGAAACGGGCAGACAGTCGGCACGTGGGATCTCGATATACAGAACGGCCGCGCGGAACTGGACGTTCCGGTCACAGCGACGATGACGGGCGCTGTCGATCTCCACGCATATTTGTTCGGTCATGACGCACAACCCATCGGCGACCATCGCATCGTCTTCGTGCAACCCGCGGAGGATCTGAAAATTGAAGCAACCGCAGATGCGACGGTTTACAAGCCGGGTTCCGAGGCGCGCGTCGCTTTTCGCGTGACGAATTCGAAAGGTGAGGGCGTGCAGGCCGCGCTCGGCGTGGAGGTAGTGGACCAGGCGGTGTTCGCGTTGGCCGAAAAGCGGCCCGGCTTTGCGAAGGTCTTCTTCTATCTGGAGCAGGAGGTCATGAAGCCGCGCTCTGAAATCCACTCGGTTGGTTTACCGGACGTGATCCTGACCCATACGCCTGGCGAATGGGAGCAGCGGAATCGCGCCGCTCGAGCATTGCTCTCGGCCGTGGCGGAGCCTGTGAGCGCCGCGCCGCTCGAATTCGGACGTGACCGGATGCAGGCGAAGGCAGCCGCCTATCAGAAGCGCTATCTGGCGCAGGTCAGCGCGGCGGTAGATCGCACGACTGAGCGGGCGGAGAACGAGGGCGGTGCGGGGGCAGATATCTGCACGGCGGATGCGGCCAACCGTATGCTGGCGCGCGCAGGACTGACGGATCCCTGGAACAAACCAATGCGCGCGGAGCTGACGTCGCGATATCCGCGGCAACTCGGCGTTCGCAGCGCGGGACCGGACGGAACCTTCGATGACAGCGACGATATTGAAATTCCGCTGAATTTGTTCTGGTGCGCTTCATCGGACTATTCGAATTCGATTGGCCTTCGCACGCTGCGGGATCAGGGGAGCAAAGATGGGTTGGGCGATATATCAGGAACGATAGTCGATCCCGCGGGTGCGCCTGTGACGGGGGCGAAGATCCGACTGGAGGAGAAGGTGAATGGCCGCATACACAATTTTGCCGCCGGTCCCGCCGGCCATTTCGGCGTGAGTTCACTCAGCACCGGACGGTACACGCTGAAAGTTACCGGCCCCGGCTTTCAAATCGCCGCGAAAGATTTCACGCTGGAGGATCGCGATCTGGCCGTGTTCCACGTGACGTTGCAGGCTGGTATGAGGGGGGCCGTCGTATTTGCCGAGGCGATGACGGGAGTGGCAGGGCAAATCGGGGGTGGGGGTGGCCGAGGCGGCGCCTTCCACGTGCCCATGGCGCTTCGCTTCGACGCCGCAGTGAAGACCGGTCCGGTCCCCGCGGCGCCTGCGCCCGTATTGGCGAAGGCAGGTCAGGCAACCGTTTCCGATACTCACGTGCGCTCCTGGTTTCCGGAATCTCTTTTCGTCGCCCCGGAAATTATCACCGGCCGCGACGGCCGCGCGAGTATCACCATTCCGATCGCGGACAGCATTACAACGTGGCGCATGGCGATGCTGGCCTCCACGAAAACCGGCGCACTCGGCAGCGGCAGCGCCAGCCTGAAAGTTTTCCAGGATTTCTTCACCGAGATGGATCTTCCGGTCACTCTCACGCAGGGCGACGAGGTTTCAATCCCGGTCGCGATCTACAACTACACAGGTTCGCGCGGAGACGTGCGCGTGCGGCTGGAAAAGGCGGATTGGTTCGCAGTGGACGATGAACGGGCGAAGAGCGTGCCGGTGGAATCCGGGCGGGTTGGATCGGCGCAGTTCCCCGTCACGGCGAAGCGCATCGGGCATTTCAAGCTCACGCTGCGTGCGGAAATGGCGGGCGACTCGAAACGCGCCGATATCGTGGTGCGCGAAATCGAAGTGGTTCCTAATGGACGCGAGCAGAGCATTGCGTTCAACGGACGCCTGGATCAATCCATCCAGCGCGCGGTTGACTTTCCGGCCGGCGCGATTCCGGATTCGCAGACAGTCTTCGTGCGGCTCTATCCAGGCCCGCTGAGTCAGGTGGTGGAAGGGATGGACAGCCTGCTGCGGATGCCGGGCGGTTGCTTCGAGCAGACGTCTTCCAGCACGTATCCGAATATACTCGCGCTCGGCTACATGAAGCGCACAAAAAAGACGACGCCGGAAATCGCCGCAAAGGCGGAGGGCTATATCGCAAACGGCTATCAGCGCCTCGTCACTTTCGAAGTACCAGGCGGGGGCTTCTCGTGGTTCGGGCAGGCGCCGGCGAACAAGATCCTGACGGCTTACGGGCTAATGGAATTCAGCGACATGTCCAAAGTGCATGACGTGGATCCAAAGCTGATCGAACGGACTCAGCAATGGCTCGCGGGCCAGCAGCACCCGGACGGAAGCTGGAGCGCGGACACATCATTCATCAATGAAGGCGCTACGAACCGCTTCAATACGGACGTGCCGCGGATTACGGCGTACGTCGCATGGGCTCTCGAAAATACCGGGTATGAGGGACCGGCCGTTGGGAATGCGAAGCGGTTCCTCGAGGACCGGCTGCGCACAGGATCGAAGCCGGATCCTTACACGCTGGCGGTTCTGGCGAATTTAGGCGCAGACGGAAAAGACGCGGCGTTCACGAACGATGTGATCCACCAATTGCTCGATGCCCGCACTGAGCAGGATGGCGAGGCCTGGTGGAGCGCACAGGAAACCAGCATGTACGCCACGGGCGTAAGCGCTTCCGTCGAGACAACGGGACTGGCGGCGCAGGCGCTGCTCAAGAGCGGCAATGACTCGGCGGTGGCCGCGAAAGCGCTTAACTATATTGTTTCGAAGAAGGACAGTTCAGGCACATGGGGAAGCACGCAGGCCACGATCATGGCTCTTCGCGCGCTGCTGCTTTCGGAGGAGAAAGGTGGCGCAACCGCGAACGGAACGGTGGAGGTACTGCTGAATGGAACGCCCGTGGAACACCTCTCACTGACCGCGGAGAACAACGATCTGCTGCATCAGTTCGTGTTTCCCGCGGCGCGGCTGCAGCAACGCAATGAAGTGGAAGTCAGATTCAACGGCCAGAGCAGCATGGCGTATCAGGTGGCTGGCCGCTATTTCACGCCATGGGCGGAAATGCCGGCGGGCGAGCCGCTCTCCATCGATGTGAAGTACGATCGCACGACCCTCGCCACGAATCAGATCGCGACCGCGACGGCCACTGTTCGCAACAATCTGCCCGGCGCGGCCAATATGGTCATGGTGGATCTCGGGATACCGCCCGGATTCGATCTGCTGACTGAGGATCTGGACGGCTATCGTGCGAAACTCGGGACGCGCGCAGGAGGTCACCTGGAGAAATACAGCATGACCGCCACGCAGGCGATTCTGTACTTCGACTCGATCCCGGCGAACGGAAGACTAACACTGACTTACCGGCTGCGCGCGAAGTATCCGGTGAAAGCGCGGACTTTCGAATCGAAGGTGTACGAATACTACACGCCCGATGTGGCATCGCGGGCCGCGCCGGTAAAACTCGTCGTGAAGTGAGACATCAGTTTTGATTTGGCATCCGTTCGACGTGATCGACCACAACGGTCTGGACAGGGCGGGTTACCGGTACGAGTTTCAGTCCGAGCGCGGCGAGCGAATCCACGATGCGAACAGGCGGAATGTCTGGTGATCCAGCGACGGGACCGTAGTCAAACGGAAACGCAAAGCGCCCATCCAGTCCGGTGTTATCGACAACGGGGCGATCCACCAGGAAATCAACGGGCGCATTGGCCGCCATTTCGGCGAGACCCGCGGCCGCCGCGGCGGGCGCTTTCGCGGCAGCCAACGCCAGAGTTCGGAGGTTCGTCATCATAGTGGCCAACTCCGCCATCGTCATGGCCTGACACATGCGATGGCCGGACTGGAAGGGGCACTTGCCAGGACCGGCGCCGGGGCCGCCGCCTTCCACCTGCTGCATCTTCTTTGTACCGCCGGGCGAGACCGTAAGCTCGTATAACTTTCGCTGCTCTTCCTGGCGATGCACCGCCAGTTTGAATCGCTCCGCGAGCAGCGCCTGGAGCATTTCCGGAACCTTATCTTTCGGGGCGCCAGCGGGGATTTTTGCGCGAATATCAAAGTTGACGTTGCGGCTCGAATCCGGCAGGTTCAGGATCTGATCCGCCATCACACCGTAGGCGCGCTGGATGAGCTGGATGGGCGACTGGCCACGGAACGTGGCGAACGAGCCGTCGACTGTCACGCTGGATCGTCCGCCAAGCGCCTGGCCGAGAGTCATCTCTATCGGATCAATCGTGGCAGCTTCGAAAGTAACCTGCGCGAACGCTGGCGCCGCGAGGAGGAGAACGAAAAGGAGTTTCATTGACAAGACCTTTCACTCCACCACTGATCCATCGGCAGAGATTTCATGTTGACCTGAGCCCGGAGCTGATAGAGCAACGCGGCCATCTTTAGTGTGGCGGTCGTGAAATAGACAAGCGATGCGTCGTCGGCAAGCGCGTGGCCGTGACCGGCGGCGGAAGAGAGCCACAGGGCTCGGCGGCGAAGATACTGGGGGTCACCATAGTCAAACGGCCCGTTCTTTTCAAACGGCTCCCGCGTCCAGCGAACCGATTCATCGACCACGGCACGATAGCGCTCATCCTGCAGATCGTCGGGATTCAGACCGAGTTCGATAAAGGCGCGACACAGGTCTGGAGTGCTCTGATCGGACTCATAGACGGAGTGATAGACAGAAAGCCGCTCTGCCTGGGCGGGGTTATCCAGAACACAGCCGAAATCGAGGAGGCCGAGTCTTCCGTCGTCCATGAACAGGTAGTTACCGGCATGCGGATCGCAGTAGCTCAGACCCGCGATGAACATCCTGTACCACGAGGAGCACATTTTGGTTCCAAATTCATTGCGCGATTCCTGCGCCGGCAGGGTGGCCAGGTAATCGGGCAGATGCTGGCCCTGCAGATATTCCATGGTCAGGACGCGCTCGCCGGAGTAACGCTCATACACTCGCGGGATTACGATTCCATCGGAATCCTGAAACAATGCCCGCGCTTTCCCCAGGGATTTTGCTTCAAGCCGATAGTCCGCTTCGAGTTTCAGAACGCGATGGACTTCTTCGAGCGCGGCGCGCAGACCATCCCAATTTCTGCCGAGGCGGAGAGGAAGCATCAGAGCGACGAGATTGCGGATATCGGCGTCAATCGTTCGCGCTATTCCGGGATACTGGATTTTGACGGCAACGCGCTCGCCCGATTTCAGCGTTGCGCGATGTACCTGCCCAATCGACGCGGCGGCGAACGCCTGCCTTTCGAAATTCTGGAACAGATCCTCCGGCTCGCTTCCGAGCTCATTGATCAGGACTTCGCGAATCAGCGTGTAATGCATCGGCGGCGCGTCGAAATGAAGATCTTCGAGGGTGCTGAGAATTTCCGAAGGAAGAATTCCGGGAAAACACGCGGCTGCCTGCCCCGCCTTCATGAGAGCTCCGCGCATGTAACTCAGCCGGTGAACGATCTTCAGAGCGATTCGCAAATTCGTTTCGAGCTTGCGCTGTTCTTCGCCGGCTGCGTCCGCAAACCATCCGCGGATGCGGGAAAGACTGTAAGCCAGCGCCACCTGCACCGAGAGCTCGCTCATATTCCAGAGTCGCTGCAGCGAGCCGGTGGGCGCGGGACGCATCGCGAGATCCTCAAAGATGCGCTCCATCTCCTCGCGAGCAAATACGCGCTCGCCGCTGGTATCCTCGCGGGGAAGCGCGGCAATGAGTTCATTCAGAGGAACGTTCATGTTCCACTCCTTGTGAGCCGGAAAGCGAGGCTGCGAATAATTTGAGAGAGCGGTCGAGAAGGGCGAGAGTATCTTCCTGATGCGGCGATGAGTCGTTCGCCCAGAAAGCGAAAGCGCCGATATGCAGCGTCCAGTAAAGCTGCAGCAGCACGGCGGGCAATGGCTGTGGAGCTCCGTGGCCTGCAAGAACCCGCTGAACCGCGCGAAGATGTCGCGCGCGAATTTCGGCTCCTGGATCTTCGCGCAGGGGCTGTGCCAGTGGACTGAAAATAGACGCCACGGCGGGCGCCAGGAATTTCCGGCATTTGCGAAGTCGCTTCAACGCCGACCATTCGAACCCAAAAAGATCTTCGTCGAGCGATTCATCGCCCGTGCGGCGGCGATCGAAGTCCTGTTCGGCCGCTTCGAGAGCCTCGCCGATGATGGAGACGGCGATCGCTTCCTTCGAAGAGAAGTAGTTAAAGAGAGTTCCATTCGCGATTCCGGCGGCCGCCGTGATGTCGCGCGTCGTCACGTTTTCCCAGCCGTTCGCGAGGAGCAGATCCGCCGTCACCGACAGAATCCGCTCTCGCGTGGCCACCCGGGTTTGGGTCGTGACTCTCAAAATGTGGGCCGCTCATTAAATGAGCATGCTCACATAAATATAGATCAGCTCGCCTGACCTGTCAATCGGATTCTTACGAGCCCCATTTCCGGCGCAGTTCGTTCAAAAACCGGCCCGGCTCATTCGTTTCGATCAGAACCGGATCGTCGCCATTCCTGGATGGCAGGAGAACCACTTTGGCGCCATCTCCCCGGTACATCCGGACTTCGGCGCCGCTGGCGACGCGGAAGAAGCCCGAGTGGTAATGAGCGTTGCCGAAGCCATTCGTACGCGCGACCGGCTTCCAATCGGGATCGGACGCGAAATCGATCACGCGCGCCTGACTGAGATCGATATTCTTCGCGCCGATTGTGACCGGATAGAAATGATCGCGGATTGCGAGAGAACTCCGTGTCAGCGTGTACTCAGGAAGACCGGGCGAATAAAACAGCGCTCCGATCACGAGCGTCGTGACCGCAGTGATAGTTGCGGCGGCGACCCATGCGGTCCGGGGACGTGATGAAGGCGCAGGTGCGGGCGCAAACCGCGCGGGCGCCGCTGATCCTGCAGGCCGCGTCCACGCGATGAACCCATCCACGTCATCGGGACTGAGCACGAAATTTCCAGCACTGGTCACGACGATGACCGCGTGGCTGTGCCGCGTCACAAACCAGATGCTTTTGCCGAGCTTTGGTGAACGGAAGATCCCGTAGTAACCGAACAATCCTCCACTGCCGAAGATTCGATGGCTGCCCTGCAGATCTTCACGCGAGGCGATTCTCACTTCGCGGATCGACGCAAGAGGGATCTTCAGGTTGCCAATTATTCGATGGACAGAGAGAAATCCATCCCCAATCGAGTACCCGGTCGGCGACCACGCGAACGACACCGCCAGCATCGCCACAAACACGAAGCCGACGGCGACGCTCGCGGTCACTAATCCGAGAACCACGAACATCACGCAGACGACGGTCGAGATAGTCTTCGCCGCCGAATCGTACGAGACGGTAAACGATGCGTTTGCCGGAGAGGACATGGTTACTTTCGTTTCGCCTTCAGCTCAGCCAGCAGACGGCTCACTTCATCCTCTTTCTCCAGAGCGGCGAAGCGGCCGTTGACATCATCCGCCAGTAATTCCGAGGACGCCTGGGTTCTCGCCTCGGTGTGCTGCACTTTGTTCTTCATGCGATCGAAAGCCGCGGCTTTCGATCCATCGCCCATGGCGCGGCCAGCCTCGTTCGCTTTGCCAAGCGCGCGCGAGCGACGATGCTGCGCGATCAGCATGTCGCTTTTCGCTTTCGCTTCTTCGAGCTTCTGCTGCAGGCGGATCAGCGCCTGGCGCAGCGTATCGACCTGAACCTTCTGATCGTCCACCTGCTGCCGGAAGCTCGCCGCTGTGTTGCGATTGCTGAGCGCGCGCTCGATTGCCGCGCGCGCCAGCTGATCATCGTTCTTGTCGATAGCCAGTTCGGAGCGCCGCATCCATTGCTGATCGGCCTCCTCATTCTCTTTTTGCTTCTTTTCGAGAACATGCTGGTCGGCGATCGAGATCGCAACCTGGGTTTTGACCTGGAGCAGCTGGTTCTCCATGTCAAGAATGATCTGTTTGATCATCTTCTCCGGGTCTTCGGCCTTATCGAGCAGGTCGTTCAGATTGGCCCGGACCAAAGTTGCCACACGTTCCAGTAACGCCATGATGCTGTACTCCTTTATTTATGCGGTTACGGCCTTCGTCTTATCGTTGCCGCCGCCGTCATCGGGCTTCGGCGCCTTTTCGCCAATGGTGCGAACACGGGACAGAAGATCATTCAGCGGCATGCCGGAAAGCGTTTCGAAGAGCGCCGGAATCTGCGCCGCGACTTTGGTGAGGTCTCCGGTGATCTGGTGCATCCCCGTGGATTCATTCGCCCCGGTCGAAACGATGGTGATCTTGTCGACATTCGCCAGCGGCGACGCGAGAGACTTGACGACTTCCGGCAACATGCTGATGAGCTTGTCGGCAATCGCGGCCTGGTTGTACTCCTGATAAGCTTCCGCTTTGACGTTCATCGCCTTCGCTTCGGCTTCACCCTTCTTCAGGATGATTTCGGCTTCGGCTTCACCCTGTGCGCGGATTGCAGCGGCCATGCCTTCGGCTTCATAGATGCGACGCTGGCGCTCTGCCGTGGCGAGTGTTTCAATGCGTTGCCGCTCGTATTCCGCGGACTTCGAGACGGTCGATGTCAACTCGCGATCGCGGCGCAAAATTTCTGCTTCCTGCACCTTGACCTCATGCTCCTTTTCGATCTGGCGGATAGTAACTTCCTCCGCGCGAACCTGCTGCTGCATGACGTTCGTCTGAATCTCGTAGGCCTTATCGGCCTGCGCCTGCTGCTTCTTGACGAGTTGCAGATATTCGGCCTTCTTCACGTCGAGATCGCGCTGCGCTTCGGCCTGCTTGGCCTGCGAGAGCGTTTCGGCGAGCACCCGTTCCTGATCGGCGTGCGCTTTGGCGACCGCGGCTTCACGAGCAGCCTCGGCGCGTTTGATGGCGGTATCGCGATCGGCTTCGGCGGCGGCCACATCGGCATCGCGGCGGATACGCACGATATCCGGGCGCCCCATGTTGGTGATGTACTCGTTCTTGTCGCGAACTTCCTTGATGGTGAACGAAATGACGTCGAGCCCCATCTTGTTCAGATCGTCGGCGCAGGTGGAGCGCATACGCTCGCCAACCATTTCGGGCTGCTTCACGATTTCTTCGACCGCGAGTTGGCCGATGATGCCGCGCAGATGGCCCTCCATCACAAGGCGGATCAAACCCTCGCGCTCCGGTGGCGCTTTCGTCAGGAACTGCTCGGCGGCGGTCAGGATGCTTTCGGGATCCGACTTGACCTTGATCTGGGCTACCGCTTCCACCGTGACGGCGACGCCCTGGCGCGTGTAGAGATCCTGAGTGGGCGCCACATCGAACGACATGAGTTCGAGCGAGAGGCCCCGGCAGAGTTCCACCATAGGAAGTACAACCGTGCCGCCGCCTTTGATCACGCGCGGCGCGCCGCGGAAACCGTAAACGATCAGGGCCTCATTCGGCCCGGCTTTTCGATAGAGCCTGGCGGACATCACGATGATGAACACCACGGCAAGAATCGCCACACCTGCAATTACAAAAACCTGCTTGTCCATACTTTCCCCTGTTTACCTTTCTTCTGTTATGCCGGCTAATGGGTCTTCCCATGGCCGGACATAAGCAATTCCTTTCTCGTAGCGCGTTACGATCACTTCCGCGCCCCTCGGAATGGCGGCGCCATCTTCGGAACGCGCACCCGTCGCGCGGCGAGTGCCTTCCTGCGAATACGTGATTTCTCCCGTGCCGCCTTCGCGGATCGGCAGGGTGAGTCGCCCGAGCACGCCGGTCATCCGGTAATCCGCCGGATCAAGCGCGTGGTCATGGCGCATCAGAACTTTTGCCATAAACCAGAACACGAGCGATGCCGCGCCGATGCCGCTGATAGCAGCGATGCCGAGCGACGCGACGAACCATACGCCGTACACGTGCAGCAGGAGGTAGCCCGTGCCTCCGAACCACGCGAGAAACGCCGCGACCGTGCCGATGTTGAACCACGGCAGATGCGCTCCCGCATGCATATGCCCGCCCTGAAAATGCGGCAGATGGATATGGTGGTTCCCGCCTGCGAGCGCGAGAACGCTGAGCACAAAGCCCACGATGAGGCACACAAGATAAAAATCGGACAGAGTCATTTAGCGGCCTATTGTTTTTTGTCTTCGGTCTTGCGAAGGGCCAGCCCCGGGCTTGGGACGCAGGACTTCCATCAGGCGTTCTGCCAGACCTGGGTTCTCCAGGATCTCTCCCAGGAGCACCAGACACGTGCGCGAATCGTCATGGCGCGCGACCGTGAGCAGCGCCTGATGTAATTCGTGATCGCGCGAAAAGCGCTCCGCGCCGGCAACGAGCCAGAGATCGAGTTTGTCTTCAATCGCTCCAAGATCGGAGATCAGTTCGTTCTGATAGCCCTCGGGGTCGTCGACCAGATAGCCCGGGTGGACCTTGAAGAATCGCGCGAGCAGCATACGGGTCGAATTCGTCAGGTGCGGCCGCGCGCCGGATTCGATCTGGGAAAGATAACTCTGCGAGATGGACTTGCCGAGTTCCTTCTCGACGAGGCGCGAGAGCTCGAGCTGCGAAATTTCGCGGCTCATCCCTCGCAGCGTGCCTTCCACTTCCCGCAGGTACCGCATTTTTTCGCCAAGCGTCATATTGCAATATGTGATTAGTCTATTGCAATTTGTAATTGCAATCAACAGGCAAGGTTTGCGTGCCATAATCGGCCATGCTTTCCGTACATCTGGGAAAGGGGTTAGTAGAGGTGCGGGATGTTCCGCAACCGCAACGTCCGGAAGGGTTTGCGACGATCCGGCTGCTGCTCGGCGGGATCTGTAATACAGACCTGGAACTACAACGTGGGTACTACGGTTTTTCCGGCACGCCGGGGCATGAATTCGTCGGTAAAGTGGTGGCTGCGGACACGCAATCGCTTGTCGGCAAAAGAGTTGTCGGCGAGATCAATCTGAATTGCGGAAATTGCTCGTGGTGCGCGCGCGGGCTGGGTCGGCACTGCCCTGCCCGGACGGTGCTGGGGATCGTGGAGCATCCCGGCGCTTTTCAGGAGTTTCTGACGCTGCCCGAACGCAATTTGCATGTAGTGCCCGATTCGATTTCAGATGAAGCAGCGGTTTTCGTTGAACCGCTGGCTGCCGCGTGCGAGATCCTGGATCAGGTTCCGCTGGCCGCGGGCGATGAGGTCGCGGTACTCGGTGATGGAAAGCTGGGTCTGTTGATCGCGCAGGTGCTGCATGCGCACGGATGCCGGGTGCGGCAGTTCGGCAAGCACGCCGAGAAGCTGCGAATCTCACAGGCACGGGGAATCGAAACATCTGCAGCCGGCACGGAACCGATCAAGGCATTCCGCTATGTCGTAGACGCAACCGGTTCACCCGCGGGCCTTCGCACCGCCGTCAATATGGCCGAACCGCGGGGCACAGTAATCCTGAAATCCACTGTGCACGGCGAGGTTCCAGTCGATACCGCGCCAGTCATCGTGGACGAAATTACGCTTGTCGGCTCCCGCTGCGGGCGCTTCGAGCCCGCGATCGAGCTGTTGCGGAATGGTGGAGTGGATGTCGCCCCACTCATTACGGAGCGCATCCCGCTGAGCCGCGCCGCGGAGGCTTTTGGGACTGCTGCGCGGTCAGGAGTCCTCAAGGTTCTTCTGATAAACGGATAAGTACCAGAGAGACGAATCAGTACTTGAGCAGGGCCAGATTCTTCCCTTACGCTTGCTTTATAAAATGTTGAGGCTCGCCGGTATTTCTCTTCTCTGCGTGGCAACAATGGGAATTGCCCACCCCGACTTACTCCATAGCTATAACTTCGACAGCGGAGTGACTGCTCGGTCGGCGGCGCCGATGGCACGATTGTTGGATCGGCCGCGGTTTCAGGCGGACAACTCGTGCTGAACGGAGGCTTCGTTCAGTTCGATTCGCACCTGGTTCCGAGCAGCGGCAGCTACAGCGTCTCACTGGACTTTCAACCGGCTACCACGGACAATCCGGGAATTACCGAATTCATTTCGCAGGGTTCTTCGGGCGGTCCTGGCTTCTATCTGGGTACAAATGGCTTCGGGTTCCGCGCGACCGATTCGTGGGGTCCCTTCGGTTCCTATGATCCGGCGGATCCGCACAGACTGCTCTTCTCAGTGGACAGCGTAGTGGGAAAGTCGTATCTCTACCTGGACGGGACTTTACTGGACACGAGAAGCTTCGCCATCACCACCACCACGGGCGGGACGGACACGCGCCTGGGATCGCAATTCGCGCCCTATGGCGAGAACTTCCACGGCACGCTCGACAATGTCCGAATTTTCGACTCAGCGATCACGCCGGATCAGGATACGGATGTCACGGGAACACCGGAACCCTCGACCATGATGCTTGCGGGCTGGGAATTGCAGCGGCGCTGGTTGTGCGGCAGCGCCGGGCAGCGCGCCCGTAGCTTAGCGCTTCGGCTTCGGCCGCCAGTTCGAAAACTTAGCCCCGAAAATACCAATGGCTGCCATGGCGATTACAATCAGCGCCATCGGCAGCCATAGTTGATGCAGGAAGCAGTAAACCAAAACGCCTGCGGCTGCTACTAATACGAAGCAACCGCAGGCGCACATTCTTACCTAATCCGTCTTAGCGGCCGGACGCAGCCAAAGCGAAAGCCTTCGCCCCGCTCTTGAGCGCTTCCGCCTTGTCCGTCTTTTCCCAGCTGAACGAATCACCCTTGCGGCCGAAGTGACCGAAGGCCGCCGTCGCCTTGTAGATCGGGCGGCGGAGCTGCAGGTGATCGATGATTGCCTTCGGCGTCAGCGGGAAGTTGGCACGAACGAGTTCGGTGAGCTGGGCGCCGGTGAGCGTGCCCGTGCCGAACGTGTCCACCATGACCGAAACGGGTTCAGCCACGCCGATCGCGTATGCGAGCTGCACTTCCGCGCGCTTCGCGAGGCCGGCGGCCACGATGTTCTTCGCGATGTAACGCGCCATATAGCAGGCCGAGCGGTCCACCTTTGTCGGATCTTTGCCCGAGAACGCGCCACCGCCGTGACGGCCCATGCCACCGTACGTATCCACGATGATCTTGCGGCCGGTCAGCCCGGTGTCGCCGTGCGGTCCGCCAATCACGAAGCGGCCGGTCGGATTGATGTGGTACTTCGTGTTCGCATCCACCATGTTGGCGGGCACGATGGGATCGATGATGTACTTCTTGACATCCGCGCGAAGCTGCTCGGTCGAGACGTCTTCACCGTGCTGCGTCGAGATGACCACCGCGTCCACACGCGTCGGCTTGCCGTCGACATATTCGACCGAAACCTGGCTCTTGCCGTCCGGACGGAGATACTTCAACTGGCCTTTGCGGCGAACGTCGGAGAGCTTTTCAACGAGGCGATGCGCGAGCTGCACGGGCATCGGCATCAGTTCTTCGGTTTCATCGCAGGCGAAGCCGAACATCAGGCCCTGATCGCCGGCGCCGCCCGGGTCTACGCCCATGGCGATGTCGGGGGACTGGCTCTGAATCAGATTGTGGACGCCGCAGGTCTTGGCGTCGAAACCAAATGCGGCATCGGTGTAGCCGATTTCGGCGATTGTGTCGCGCGCGATCTTCGGCACGTCGACGTAGCAATTCGTGGTGATTTCGCCAGCCACCATGCAGGTGCCGGTGGTCACCAGGACTTCGCAGGCCACGCGGCCCATCGGATCCTGTGCGAGAACGGCGTCGAGAACGGCGTCGGAAATGTGGTCAGCTACTTTATCCGGGTGGCCTTCGGTGACCGATTCGGACGTAAAAAGATACTTCTGGGCTTCTGCCATGAACTCTCCAGTTATTGAATGAGGACCGATGGAGCAGGAAGCACTGGGGCGCACCCTGGACCAAGCCCCTATTTTAGCAACCCGGTACGGACAGGTTAACTACAGATGACGGAACGGTTCCCCCTGGGGTTCCAACGGATGATTTGAGGCCGCGAGCGGAACGGCCCGTAACCATTTGTGTGCCGCCGGGTTACCTGAATGAACGTAGAAGCTCATCATGAAGATGATTCTTGTCGCAATCGTTTCCGTTGCGGCCCTTGCGCAGACGGCATCCTTCGAGGCTGTGACCATCAAGCCGGCGGGCCCGGAGGAGACTGGGATCTTCGGCGGAGATGGGCGCAACGGTGTCCTGAAGTTATGGAACATGACCCTGCGGGGAATGATCGGCGACGCGTATGCCGTGCCTGGATCTCTTGTGATCGGCGGCCCTCCCTGGATCCGTCAAGCGGGATATGACGTCCTGGCGAAGGCCGATCAGCCGCTGGCTGAACGAGAGTTGTACGCCATGCTGCCAACGCTGCTGGCAGACCGGTTTCAACTGAAAGTCCACCGCGAATCGAGAACCGTATCGGGTTACGCCCTGATGGTGGCAAAAGGAGGCATCCTGGCCAAAGTCTCCGATCCCGCACGTCACTCCAGCTCGAACGGAGGAACCGGATTCATCGACTCCGCCGGCAATGGCTGGGGCGCGCTGGCGAAGCGGTTGACAGTATTGCTGGGACGGCCTGTGGTTGACAAAACCGGCGACGCGAGACACTTCGAGTTTCATCTGCGATGGACGCCCGACGAGGTACTGGCAGGCGGCGCCTCCCCGAATCCGGAGGCGCCTTCTTTGGTCACTGCAATACGGGAACAACTGGGGCTGAAAGTGGAAGCGAAAAAAGTTCAGGTCAGCGTGATCGTAGTGGACCACGCGGAGCCGCCTTCGGCCAATTAAGCGCTCTGGGCTGAACCCTGACGGAGGCAATTCATGATTTCGCGATAGAACTGGGGATGCGAATTCCAGGTCTGCGACGTCACCATTTTGTCGTCGCGCACAGACTCCTCCGTGCACCACGTGCCGCCCATGGTTTCGACTTCCCAGCGGATGTGCTCATAGCAGGTGACGCGCTTGTCTTTGAGCAGATTGGCCGCAGCCAGAATCTGGATGCCGTGGCAGATGGAAAAGATCCACTTGCCGGCTTTTGCGAACTCCTGGGTAAGCGCGATCAGCTTTTTATCGTTGCGGAGATATTCCGGCGCGCGGCCGCCCATCAGGAGAATGGCGTCGTAGTCGGCGGCATTGGCTTCCGCAATGGTAATGTCCGAAGACATACCGTAGCCGGGGCGCTCGATATAGGTATCCCAGCCGGGCTCGAAATCATGCACAACAAGATGCATACGCCGTTTCGAGGGGGCCGCGACCACGGGTATGTAACCTTCTTCACGAAGTCGGTGGACGGCGTACAGGGCCTCGTAGGCTTCGCCGCCGTCGCCGGTAATAATGAGAACTTTGCGCATGGCTTGCTGCTGCTATCTTATGCCATGCGGCGGCGCTGGTATTCGTCGAAGCTGACGGCGAGGATGATGACGCTCCCGATGATGATCTGCTGCATGAAGGGCGAGATGCCGAGCAGATTGCAGCCATTGTTCAGCAGGCCCATGATCATGGCGCCGATGATGGTGCCGATCACCGTTCCCTGCCCCCCGTTCAGGCTGCCGCCGCCGATGACAACCGCCGCGATGACGTTCAGTTCGTAGCCGGTTCCGGCGGTCGGCTGACCAGTGACGAGCCGCGCGGATTCGATCATGCCGGAGAGGCCGGTGAGCGCGCCGTTGAGCGCATAGATCAGAATCGTGTAGAGCCCGATGCGGATGCCCGCGCAGCGCGCCGCTTCCATATTGCTGCCGATCGCGTAGGAGTAACGGCCGAGGCGCGTGTACTTCAGGATCAGGTAAACCAGGACCCCAACACCCAGCACGAAAAACAACGGCACCGGAATCTGCAGAATATAGCCGTTCGCGAGAGAACCGAACTCGTGCGGGAGATCCGCGATCGGAATGCCGCCGGTAATCAGGAGCACGAGGCCTCGGAATGCGCCGAGGGTGCCCAGGGTCGCGATGAACGGCGGAATGCGCAGGACAACCACTGCCGCGCCGTTGAAAATGCCGCAGAGCGCGCCCACCGCGATGGCCCCGAGCACAGCAAGCCATGTCGGAAAATGGGCGGCGATCAGCATCGTTCCGCAAACCCCGGTGAGACCGACCATCGAGCCGACGGAAAGGTCGATGCCGCCCGAGACCATGACGACGGTCATGCCGACCGCCATGATGATGATGACAGCCGTCTGGCGAATCACGGCCGAAAGATTCCCAACTGTCAGGAAGTAGGGCGACGCGATCGTAAGCCCGATAAACAGAGCGATCAGCGTGGCAAACGGAAGAAATCTTTTGAGCAGGTCTCTCATGATTGTCAGGCGAGCATGTCAGGCTGCGTATTGCATTACCTTCTCTTGTGTAGCGCCCGCCGCATCCATGATGGCAACCAGTTCCCCGCGCCGCATCACGCCGATGCGATGGCTCATGCCCAGGAGTTCGGGAAGATCGGAAGAAATCATCAGGATAGACCCGCCGGCGGCGACGATCTCGCGCATCAGCAGATAGATCTCCGCGCGCGTTCCGAGATCGACGCCCTGCGTCGGCTCATCGAGAAGAAGAACAGACGAGCCCGCAAAGAGCCATCGCGCAAGCAAAGCCTTCTGCTGATTGCCGCCGGAGAGTCGTCCGATCGGCATCGTGGATGATCGCGCTTTGATGCGAAGGCGCGCGATCAGTTCGCCGCAGCGCCGGGCTTCTTCGGATAAGCGGAGCATGGGACCGTTGCGTACGGAATCGAGCGCGGCGATCGAGATATTTTCCGTGATCGCGAGATCCGGCAGAATTCCGACCCCCTTCCGGTCTTCCGTAAGATACCCCAGACCGGCCGAGATGGATTCGCGTGTGGAACGGAAGCGTACCGGTTTTCCCCGCAGTGACATGGAGCCGGATTGAAATGGATCGAGGCCGAAGATGCCGCGCGCCACCTGCGTGCGTCCGGCGCCCACCAGACCTCCGAGTCCCAGAATTTCGCCGCGATGCAAGGCGAAGGAGACATCGCGATATTCGCCGTGGTAACTGACGCCTTTAACTTCCAGTACGGGCTCTTCGCCGGGGGGCGGGAGGGCGGGATAAAGGTCGTGGATGTCGCGGCCCACCATGTGGCGGATGATGCCTTTCGCGTCAATCTCAGCACGCAGCCCCGTGAATACGAGATGACCGTCGCGGAGGATACTGACGCGGTCAGCGAGGCGCTGCAGTTCTTCCATGCGGTGGGAGATGTAGACAATGGCGAGCCCTTTTGCCCTCAGTTCCGCGATGATACGGAAGAGCTCTTCGCTTTCATGGTGAGAAAGGACTGCCGTGGGCTCATCCATCACGATCACGCGGGCGGCGGTGGCGAGAGCCCGGGCGATTTCGACAAGCTGCTTGCCGGCGCGGGAGAGCGTGCCGACGACCGTTTCCGCTTTGAGCGGAAAGTTATGGCGGTTGAGAATCTCCTGCGCCTCTACATTCGTCCGGTGATTATCCAGCACCCCCCCGGAACCCTGCGGCTCGCGCCCCAGAAAGATGTTTTCCGCCACCGTCAGATGATTCGCGAGGATCTGCTCCTGGAAGATCATCCCGATACCGGCCTTGCGCGAATCGTGCGGGCTCGAGATCTGAAGCTCGCGGCCCTCCAGCCGAATCGCGCCGGCATCCTTCCTATACACGCCGTTCAGGATTTTCATCAGCGTGGATTTGCCCGCGCCGTTTTCACCCACCAGCGCGTGGACCTCGTGCGGCCACAGCGAAAGGTTGACTGCGGAAAGCACACAATTCCCCCCGAATGACTTGGTGACGCCTGTCATTTCGAGGAGAGGCTCGGGCATTTATTTCAGGTACTTCTCGATAGGAGGATTCAGGAGTTCCTGTACGGCCGGATCTTTCAGATTCGCGGCTGTGACGAGGGTGGCTCCCGTGTCGATTCGTTTCGGCGGAGTCTTGCCGTGCAGGTGATCGACCAATGTCTGGACGACAGTGTAGCCCATCTTGATCGGATCCTGGACGATGAGGGAATCAATATTGCCGGCCTGAATGTCTTCGACGAGCGTGGGTGAAGAATCGAAGCCAACGATTTTCACCTTACCCGCCAGATTGTGCGACTTCGCAGCCTGCGATGCTCCAATGGAAGCGGACTCGTTACTGCAGAAGATACCGGCAACATCCGGATTGGCGGTCAGGATGTCTTCGGCCACGGCAAGGCTCTTGGCGCGATCCGACATGCCGTACTGCATGGCAACAATAACCAGGTTCGGCGCTTTCTTCGCAAGCGTTTCCTTAAAGCCGTTTTCACGCTCGACCGTGGAGACGCCACCGGGAGCGGTTGCGACGATCGCGATCTTGCCGCCCTTGGGTAGAATCTCGGCCATGCGTTCGGCGGCCATCGCGCCGCCTTTGTAGTTATCGGTGGATACGTAGCTGATGTACTTGTCCGTCTTGATTCCGGAATCGAAAATGGAAACCGGGACGTTCGCCGCCGCCGCCTGTTCGACGATCGGGACCAGCGCTTCGCCATGCGCAGGCGCGAGCGCGATGCCATCCACGTGCTGGCTGATGAAGTTCTCGACAATACCAATCTGGCCGGTGAGGTCATTCTCGACAGCGGGCCCGTTCCAGAGGATTTCGACACCCATTTCCTGACCGGCCTTAACCGCGCCGGCGTGAACCGATTGCCAGAAGATGTGGGTCTGGCCTTTGGGAATGACGGCAATGCGCGGCTTCGTATTGCGATTGCATGCCGCATTGGCAAGGAGCAGAATGACGGCGGCCAGCGCGAGTCGGAGTTTCGTAAGGGCCATGGAGTCCTTAGAGATTATATGCGATAGCGGATTTGCAGACGAAAACTGCGTGGATGGGGGATAGGGATTTCATACAATGGGTTCGAGGTTTGCGACGTCTGTCGATCTGAACCCGGAGCTGGAGCGCCGCATTCCGGATGCGGTGGCGGCTGGACGTTTCCAGACGGCGGAAGAGCTGGTGGAAACTGCGGTCAGCTGGCTGCTGGCTTTCGCAGACGCCTGCGGAGGAAAACTGCTGACTTTCGATCGGGCGCTGGCGCCTCGCGACGCGCAATGCCTCCTCTGAACGGCGCTCAGTTCTCACTCGGCTTTTCGACCTTATCGATGACGAACAGATCGACCGGCGCTTTGGTCGATGAAAGCCCGAGCCCCAATTGCTGCTGGAACGCGGTGTAGATATCCGGCGGGGCTTCGAGATTCGGGTCGGCTGGCGCGCCTTCGGGTGTCCATTTCACGATGAAGCTGTAACGCTTCGTGCCCAGTCCGGTTTGATCCACTACCGGCTGATCGAGAACGTTCGCCTGGAGGAATTCGGCAAATTCCTGCATGGTCGCATTGACCACACGAAGTCCCCGCGGGCCTCCACCTCCAAATCCAGGCAGTCCATTTGGATTGCTCGTCTCCTCGGTGATTTTCAGACCCAGTTTTCCAATCGTGAGAGCGTATGCCGAGAGTTCCTTCTTCTCGTTATGGAAGGCGAGGTGGAAGCGATCCGGAAGCATGCCTTTCACCATCGCCATGAGTTGGGGCAACGATGGCAAGCCCTCGACATCGGGCTTGCCGACGATATCGTACTTGTCTTCTTCGACCCAACCCGGGCCTCCCGTGATTTGTTTCGGATGAAGCCCGTACGCGATCTTGATCAGGTCTTTAAGCGATGTGTTGTGCGTGTTCAGCCAGCCGCTTCGGTTCACCGTAAAGCCGAAGCCCTGCGGATTCTGGCTCGGCTTAATGGTCGTGACTTCGAATTTCGGCTTCGCATCCGCCGGCATAGTCTTCGGAGGCGGAGGCGGTTCAGGAATGTCCCATGTCGTTTCGGGCGTTGCGCGCGTCAGAACTAACGGCAGCGGATTGCCCTGAGTCCAGCTGCCGGTAATGGTGTTGCCATCGGCGCTGATTTTGCCTTCGTAGCTACCACCGACCGCGGGGACTTCCATCTTGAGCGTCGATCCGTCCCGTGTAACCGTGGCCACCGGAATTGGCCGCGCTCCCTGATCGATGCTGTAATTGACCGCCTTCAGCTTGTCATCGGCGCCAACGGAAATCTTAAACACCACCCGCAGGTTCTGAGTTCCCGCGACGAGAGTGCCCTGCCACGTACCAGCCAGGTTTTGCGCGTTCAGGGATGTTGCGAGGCCCACCAGGGCCAGCACCGATAAGAGTCGCTTGATCATCGCGAGGCCTCCAGCGAGAGAAATGAGATTGAATCCAGCCTAACAGGTTTTTCGAAATGGACAACACCACCGAACCGGTCAGGCGTTTTGCGGGCGCATTTCGATATCCGAACACCGCCATATCGTCATTACCATTCCGGAATGACATTCCCGATCGGTAAGGTACAGCCAGCACTCGCAGGTTCTGCTACTCTGATAGTGGTTCCAGAAATATTGTGAATCCGCACCCTCCTGAGTTTCACCCCGACCAGCCGGAGGCGTTGCCCCGCAGCGTCGTCGCGCGCGACGAACCGGGATTTGCGGCCGCCAAAATGGCGGGATTTCAGTACGCCGCCGTCGCGATTTTCCTCTTCTTAATTTCCGGTTTCTGGGCTCTCCAGATTCAAAGTCCCGAAGTGTACAGCGAGCGCGCCGAACGGAATCGCGTCAAGATTTTTCCCATCGGAGCGCCTCGCGGCAGGATTCTCGATCGCGACGGCCGGGTCATCGTCGATAACCAGTCATCCTGGAGCGTCATCCTCTCGCGGGAAAACCTGAAGATGGAACATCTGCACGAGATTGCCGATGGCCTTCATCTCGATTACGACGATCTGGTCGCGAAGGTCACACGTTATCTGCGGCGTTCCAAAATCGAGCCCATCATCATCAAGGAAAATCTGTCGATGGGCGAACTGGCGTTCGTCGATTCGCACCGCGACGCCAGCACTTTCCCCGAAATGGCGCTCGTGCAATTGCCGCGGCGTGTGTACCCGTCGGATGGCCTGCTCGCGCACGTGATCGGGTACACCGGTGAAATCAGCGAAAGCGAGCTCGATAATCCCGACTACGCCAAGTACAACCAGGGGCAGATCATCGGCAAAACGGGGCTTGAGAAGGAATACAACGACGTCCTGATGGGCACCGATGGCGAGCGGCGCGCGGTGGTGGACAACATGGGCCACGAGCGCGAGATGCTCAGCGAGGTGAAAGCCATTCCGGGCCACAATCTGCAGACAACGATCGATCTGGATCTGGAAGCCGTGGCCGAACTGGGTATCGAGGGCAAGCGCGGCGCTCTGGTGGCGCTCGATCCGAATACCGGCGAGATTCTGGCCATGGTGTCGAAGCCGAGCTTCGACCCGAACAAGTTCGCCGTGCGGATCAAATCATCCGACTGGCGGGAACTGACGGCGAATCCGGATAATCCGCTGCTCGCTCGCGCCATTCAGGCGCAACTCCAGCCGGGCTCGACGTTCAAGCCGATCATGGCGCTCGCGGCTCTCGAAACCGGGAACATTACGCCCGCCACAACTTACAACTGCCCCGGCGGCGCCACTTTTTACGGGCACTTCTATCATTGCGACCAGCACCACGGAACGCTCGACCTCCATCGCGCGATTGCGCTTTCCTGCGACACGTACTTCTATAACGTCGGCGTGAAGATGGGGATCGACGACATTGCGTATTACGCCCACATGATTGGCTACGGCGCGAAAACCGGCGTGGATCTTCCGAACGAAGCGAGCGGCACCGTTCCCTCCCCGGAATGGAAACTGCGCACCCAGCGCGAGAAGTGGTATGCGGGCGAAACGGTTTCCGTCTCGATCGGTCAAGGCGCTCTCACAGTCACACCGCTGCAATTGGCCCGTGCGATTGGCGGTGTCGCGATCGGCGGCGTCTGGCATACGCCCCATTTCCTGAAAGCATTCAAGGAAGACAAGCCGACGGAATGGACGCTCAATCCGGACAACGTCAAATCGGTCGTGGACGGCATGTTTGGGGTCGTCAATGAGGGTGGTACAGGCGCCGGCGCGAAGATTCAGGGCGTGGATATCTGCGGTAAGACGGGCACCGCGCAGACAGCCTCCGCCGAATATGCCAAACTCCACAAAGAGTTCAAGGACAACTCCTGGTTCGTCGCATTTGCCCCCTGCTACAAGCCCGAGATCGTCGTTTCCATGCTGTGGGAAGGCGGCGCGTGGGGCGCGAATTCGGCGCCGGTCGTGCGTGATGTTCTGAAATCTTATTTCGACAAGAAGCAGCGGACAAACAGCGTGCAGCTACAGAATCAGCCTCAGGCCACTCCGGCCATGTCCCTGTTGACGTCGCCCGGAAAGACAGGCGAACAGCGGTAACGATGCGTACGTCGGGCGTTCGCGATTTCGACTGGCCCATGGTGGCGGTCATTATTCTGATCTGTTCGCTGGGCGTGCTGCAGATTTTCAGCGCCACTCATGACA
>DASYCD010000288.1:0-9170 GCA_036500405.1 Bryobacteraceae bacterium | reverse complement strand
GGACAAGGACGGGTACGTGGCGTTTCCGAAGATTCATCCGCCGGAGGAAATGGTGGATTTGATGGGGGCGTCGCGCGGGTATGAGGCGAATGTGGCGGCGATTGCGACGGTGAAGGACATGATGGGGCGGGCGCTCGATCTATTTAAGTAGGCCGCTATGCGAATAGGAGATTCATTTTCGATTGTTCCTCCAGTGGCGGATTCGGCGCGGGCTTCCGGCAGCGGATTTGCGAACGCGATTCAGCAGGCGATGGACCGCGTGGACAATGCGCAGGCTGGGGCGCAATCCGCCGCGGCGGATTTGCTGGTGAATGGGCGGGGAGACGTTCATACGGTGGCGCTGGCGGCGCAGAGCGCGGAGTTGTCGCTGGAGTTGTTCCAGCAGGTGCGGAATAAGTTCGTCTCGGCCTATCAGGAAATCATGAAAATGCCGATGTAGGGAGTGGGTAGCGACGAAACCATGGCGCAACTCCTTCGCATCTGGAATTCACTTAGCCTGGCGCAGCGCGTGTCGCTCGTGATCGCGCCGCTGCTCGTGGCGGCTATTGCGGCCGGCGTGATTCGCTGGCGGCACGATGCCTCGTTTCGCACGCTCTATTCGTCGCTCGCCCCGGAGGACGCAGCGGCGGTCACGCAAAAAATCCGCGAGGCGGGTATTGAGTACCGGCTCGACGATACCGGGTCGGCCGTCTCAGTGCCGGAGGACCGTCTTGCGGAAGCGCGGCTGGCGCTGGCGGGCGCGGGGATGCCGCGTTCGGGGCGGATTGGATTTGAGCTGTTCGATCGGACGAACCCCGCGGCGAGCGATTTTACCGAGCAGGTGAATTATCAGCGGGCGCTGGAGGGCGAGTTGGAGCGCACCGTTGCGACGCTCGATGAAGTCGCGCAGGCGCGCATTCACATTACTGCCGGAAAGGATTCCGTGTTTCTCGATTCGCGGGAGCCGGGCAAGGCGACGGTGGTGCTGCGGCTGAAGCAGCCGATGCGGATTCACCCATCCAGCGTAACGGCGATTGCGAATCTGGTGGCGAGCGCGGTGGAAGGGCTCGCGCCCGAGGCGGTTTCGATCATTGATGACAGTGGACGCCTGCTGAATCGCCCGCGGACGGGCGATGGCGAAGTCAATCTCGATTACCGGCAACAGCTCGAATCGGAGACGCAGGCGAAGCTGAGCGCAGCGCTCGAACCGCTGCTCGGACCGGGTAAATTCCGGACGGGCGTGAATATCGACTGCGATTTCACAAGCGTGGACCAGAGCGACGAAATCTACGATTCGTCGCAGGCCGCGACGACGTCGACACAGACCACCGAGGAATCGAATAACGCGGCGCTGGCGGGGGGCACGCCGGGGACGGCATCGAATCTGCCTGGACCGCCGCCGAAGGTGACCGGAGGGGCCTCCGGTACGGTGCGGCGGACGGAGAACGTTGCCTACCAGCCGAGCCGGACGGTGCGCCACACGGTATCGCCGAAAGGAACCATTCGAAAGATCTCGACAGTTGTCCTGGTGGACCATACGGCGCACTGGGAAGGCACGGGGGCGAAGGCGAAGCGGGTGGTGACGCCGCCAAGTCCGGAGGTTTTGAAGGCTGTGCGCGAAGTGGTGGCGGGCGTGGTGGCTTACAACGAGCAGCGCGGCGATCAGATCACGGTGGAGTCGTTGCCGTTCGAGACGGCGGTGGATATCGGGCCTCCTCCGGCGGCAGCGCCCGGTACACAGCAGACGAAACCGGGGTTGAATCGGCAGCAGACGATCGTGTTCGGCATTGCAGGCGCCGCAGTATTGCTCGCAATTGCGGGCGCGTTGTTTCTGATGAGAAAGAAGAAGGCGCCGGAGGTGGCGACGCCGGTTGTTGCGGATGCCGGGGACGAGTTGCCGGCGGCGGACGTGCCCGCGCTCAAGGCTTTGGATGAAGCGAATCTCGATCCGGTGCAACTTGAAGCGGAAGTCCTGAATCGCCTGAAGATTCCGGCGCCAAGCCGCGCGACGGAGGTGCTGATCCGGCATGTGCGGGAGCAGTCCGGAAAGGATCCGGTTGTCGCAGCCAATGTGTTGAAGGGATGGATCGCGGAGGGCCGGGGGAAAGTGACATGACCGCGGTGGCGACGGAAGTCAGTGGGATTCGCAAAGCGGCGATTCTTCTCATCCTGCTGGGCGAGGAGAACAGCGCCGGAATTCTGCGCGAACTGAGCGAGATGGAAGTACAGCAGGTGGCGCGGGAGATCGCGCGCGTGGATTCGTTCACGCCCGAGCAGACGCAGGGGACGCTCGAAGAGTTCTACCAGCTGACGATGGGGCACGAGTTCGCGCAGCGTGGCGGGCTGGATTATGCGCGCAAGATGCTGCATAAGGCGTTCGGGCCGGAGAACGGGAAGAAAATTACGGACCGGCTGATCATGATGATCGGCGGAGAGTATGCGCATCTGGATGTGCTGCAGAAAGCCGATCCGCAGCAACTGGCACGGTTCATCCACAATGAGCATCCGCAGACGATTGCGCTGGTGCTGTCGCATCTGAACGCGACGTCGGCGGCGGGGCTGTTGTCATCGCTGCCGCCGGAATTGCGGCCGGAGGTCGCGCTGCGGATGGCGAATCTGGACGAGATCACGCCGGAGATCGTGAACAAGATCGCCAAGGTGATTGGGGACAAGCTGCAGGCGGTGGGGCAGTTCAGCCGCGAATCATATGGGGGCGCGCGGGCGATTGCAGAGTTATTCAATCAGCTGGACAGCGCGACGAGCGATGAAATTCTGAATACGATCGACGCGCAGAATCCGAATCTGGTGGAGACGATCCGGCAACTGATGTTTGTGTTCGAGGACATGCTGTCGATCGATACGAATCAGTTGAAGGAGATTCTGGGGCGGGTGGATCGCAAGGTGTTGACGCTGGCGCTGAAGGGCACCAGCGTGAAGCTCCGGGAGCATTTTTACTCGACGATGTCGGCGCGCGGCGTGGAGATGCTGAAGGACGATATCGAGTCGATGGGGCCCGCGAAGATCAAGGACGTGGAGGGGGCACAGCAGCAGATTATTGCGACAGTGCGGCAACTGGAATCGGAGGGCGTGATTTCGCTGAAGGGCGGGGCGACGGAGCAGTATGTTGTCTAAAGTCCTGAAGGGCGCGGAGGCGCTGCGGGTTCAGCCGATGAGCTTTTCGGATGCATCGGGCACGGGCGCGCCGATGCGGCGTCCGGTTCCGGCGGAAGCTGGCGGGGCGGATGAGACGTATTTGATGGAGAAAATCCGGCGGCTGGAGGCGGACGCCGCGGCCTCTGCGAAGGCGGCGGTGGAACGCGGGCGGCGTGAAGGGGAAGAAGCGACGCGGGCGGCGATAGCGCCGGTGATCGAACGCTTGAATGCGTCACTGGCGGATGTGATCGCGCTGCGTCCGGAGCTGCGGCGGCGGGCCGAGAAGGATACGGTCGAGTTGGCGCTGAAGATTGCGAAACGGGTGCTGCATCGCGAGCTGAGTGTGGACGCGAATGCGCTGAATGCGCTGGCGCGGGTGGTGTTCGACCGGCTGGCGCGGATGGAATCGTGGCAGATGACGGTGCATCCGCGTTTTGCGGATTCCGTGCGTGGGGCATTGCCGGCGAATGTGCGGATCGAACCGGATGATGCCTGCGAGTTGGGAACGCTGCGGGTTCGTTATGAGGATGGGACGATCGACGCGTCCGTGGATCAGCAGCTTGCCGAAATCGGGCGCGGGATTGCGGACAGGCTGAGATGACGGAGCTGGATTTGCGGCCGTGGGCGGCGGCGGTGGAACGCGCGGATCCGATTCGCGCGTCGGGCGAAGTGGTGGAACTGGTGGGGCTGCTGGTGGAATCGCGCGGGCCGGCGGCTTCGATTGGAGATTTCTGCGAGATTCGCACGCGGGCGGGCGGCGTGGTGCGGACGCAGGTGGTCGGGTTTCGGAACGGGCGTGTGCTTTCGATGCCGCTCGAAGAGACCGGGGGCCTGGGTCTGGGCGACGAGATCGTCGCGCGCGGCGGCGAGAGTCTGGTGGAAGTTTCGCCGGAACTGCGCGGGCGCGTGATCGACGGCTTCGGGGTGCCGATGGATGGCGGCGGACGGATTTCGTCGCCTGAGTTGCGGCCGCTTTATGCGCAGGCGCCGAATCCGATGGAGCGCGAGCATATTCGGGAAAAGCTGGAGACGGGGATTCGCGCGATCGATGGGTTGCTGCCGTGCGGCAAGGGACAGAGGATCGGGATTTTCGGCGGGAGCGGCGTCGGGAAGAGCACGTTGCTGGGGTCGATGGCGCGTTCGAGCTCGGCGGATGTGAATGTGATCGCGCTGATTGGCGAGCGCAATCGCGAGGTGCGGGAGTTTATCGAACACGAACTGGGGCCGGAAGGGATGGCGCGCACTGTGGTGGTGGTGGCGACATCCGACCGGCCTGCGCCGCTGCGAGTGCGTGCGTGCTTCGTGGCGCTGGCGGTGGCGGAATATTTTCGCGACAGCGGCCAGGATGTGCTGCTGGTGATGGATTCGGTAACGCGCCTGGCGATGGCGCAGCGCGAGATCGGGCTCGCGGCCGGGGAACCGCCGAGTCAGAAGGGATACACGCCATCGGTCTTCAGCCTGCTGCCGAAGGTGTGTGAGCGCGCGGGGAATTTTCGTGCGGGGTCGATTACGGCGTTTTTCACGGTGCTGGTGGAGGGCGACGATTTCAATGAGCCCGTTTGCGATGCGGTGCGGGCGATTCTGGATGGGCATATCACACTGTCGCGCCAGTTGGGGTCGGTGGGGCATTATCCGGCGATTCAGGTGCTGGATTCGGTGAGCCGGCTGCAGTCGAAACTGGCGACGCCGCGGGAGTCAGAATCGGCGCGGCGCATTCGGGAGGCGCTGGCAATTTACCGGCAGTCGGAGGATCTGATCAATTTGGGTGCGTACGTGTCGGGATCGAATGCTCGGCTGGATTCGGCGATCCGGTCGCATGAGGAGATTCTGAAGTTTCTGCGGCAGACGCCGGCGGACCGGTCGAGCGGCGAGGAGACGGCGCGGCGGCTGGAGGAACTGGCGGGGATGGTGTGAAGGCGTGGCAATTCCGGCTGGAAGCCGCGCTGCGGTGGCGCGCGACGCAGCTTCGGGTGGCGCAGGAATCGGCGGCTGCGGCGGCGCGGCGTGTGACAGCGATCGAGAGGGAGATCGGGGCGCTGTATGGGGTGCTGCGGCGGGGCGGGCGCGAACTGGCGCCTTCGGGGAGTGCGGCGTTCCAGACGTGGGATGCCTACGTGAATCGCGCGCGGCGGCGGATTACGTTTCTGGAGGGCGAGATGTGGAAGGCTCGCGGCGAGGTGACGGCCGCGAAGCAGAAGGTTCTGGAAGCGCACCGGAGCGTGCGTGTGCTGGAGAATTTGCGGGACAGCCAGCACGGGGAGTGGGTGGCCGCGTTCAATCGCGAGATGGACGCGTTTGCCGATGAGGCGTTTTCGGCGGGGCTGGTGCGGGCTCGCGCTAGAATTGAAGGGCGAACGGGCGCGTAGCTCATCTGGATAGAGCACCGGCCTTCTAAGCCGGGGGTAGCAGGTTCGAGTCCTGCCGCGCCTACCACGCCAACGCTCAGACCGTCCTGTCCATTCGCTCCGGCCGAGTGAACATCGAGAAGAGCACTCCGAACAGGACGACAACAACTGCGCCGATCACGTTGTACCAGAGAAACGCGATCTTCGTCAGCAACGCGCAGGCAACGATGGTTGCCTCGCCGACAAGAAGCGCCCAGAAGGCGGCGCCGCCCTGGACTCGCTTGAAGAAGAAGCCGAGGATGAACGTTCCCAGCATCACTGGATAGAAAAACGAACCCACCTGATTGACCGCTTCGATGAGAGAGCCGAGATGGCGCGCGTATTGCGCGAAGGCTACGGCCCAGCTTCCCCAGAGAGCGGTGAAGACTCGCGATGCGATCAGGTAGTGCCGGTCCGATGCGTTGGGTTTGAAGTGGCGCCGGTAGATATCCATCACACTCACGGCCGCGAGTGAATTCAGTTCGCCGGAACTGGAGGACATCGCCGCAGTGAAGATGACCGCGATCACGAGGCCGATAAAGCCGATCGGGAAATACTTCGTAACAAAAGAGAGAAAGATGTAATTGGTGTCGCTGAATTCGCCCTGGCCGGTCTGGCTCTGGTAGAGATGAATGCCGGCGGCCCGGGCGGCATCGGCGTCATGCTGGGCGTCGCGGTAATCGCCGACTGCGGTGTTGAGCGCGGCGTCATTGCCGGATTTGCGGGCGGCGTTGATGGACTCCGCGGCGGCTCGGCGTTTGGCGAAGGCAGTATCGAATTTCGACTGAATCTGCGTATAGCCGGGCCGATTCGCGAGGTCCTGCATCGCGCCCTTCTGAAAGAGCAGCGGCGGCTGCACGAACAGGTAGAACACAAACACCATGGCGCCGACGAAGAGGATGAAGAACTGCATCGGTACCTTCGCCATGGCATTGAAGAGCAGGCTCAGGCGGCTCTGCGCGACGGATTTGCCAGTGAGGAAACGCTGCACCTGGGACTGGTCGCAGCCGAAATAGCCGAGGAAAAGAAATGTGCCGCCGACGAGGCCGCTCCAGAGGTTGTAGCGGTTGTTCCAGTCGAGGTGCAGATCGACGACGTTGAGTTTTCCTACCGCGCCCGCGAGATATACGGCGTCGCCGAAACCGACACCGGTCGGCATGAGATGGATGACCGTCGCGACCGCAACAAAGAGGCCTGCGAAGATGACGCTCATCTGCAGCACGTCTGTCCACGTGACGGCGGGGATGCCGCCGGTGGTGGTGTAGAGGACGCAGGCGGCGCCGATGATGAGAGTGGTGACGCGGTCCTGCCAGCCCAGGATGGAACTCATCACGATGGCCGGCGCGTAGATCGCGATGCCCGCCGCCATGCCGCGCGAGACCAGGAAGACGATCGACGTGAGCGCGCGCGTCTTCGCGTCGAAGCGGCGCTCGAGATATTCGTAGGCCGTATAGACGCCGGATTTGTGGAAGATAGGAACGGCAGTGGCGGCGAGGATCACCATCGCGATGGGCAGCCCGAAATAAAACTGCACGAAGCGCATGCCATCGACGTAGGCCTGGCCGGTGGTCGCGATGAAGGTGATGGCGCTCGCCTGCGTTGCCATGATGGAGAGGCCCATGGCGTACCAGGGCATGCTCTTGCTGGCGAGCAGATAATCGTTCACGTTGCTGCGGCTGCGGCGGCCGCGCCACAGGCCGAACGAAGGAATCGCCACCATGGCGAAAATCATCACGAGCCAGTCGAGATGGCTCATGAGAAATACCGGGTGAAACCGTAGAAGAGGATGATGAGAAACGCGAGCCAGACGAGGGCCGCGGTGTAAACGGCGCGCCAGGTTCCAAGGATCGGCGGCGGCTCGGGATCGTACGCCGCGTCGGGCAGACGAAATTTCATTCGACCGTCAACTCTCCGCGAAGAACGGTGACGGCCTGGCCGGAAAGGAAGACGCGATCGCCCGCATGGCGGACGCGAACGATGCCGCCGCGGGGCGACGCCTGATATGCGGTCATCTCGTGTTTGCCGAGTTTCTCATGCCACCACGGGGCGAGCGCGCAGTGGGCGGAGCCGGTGACGGGATCTTCGTCGATACCGGAGCCGGGAGCGAAGAAGCGTGAGACGAAATCGTAGTCGTGCGAGTTCGCGGCGTCGGCCTGCGCGGTGACGATGATGCCACGCACGGGAAGCTGGCGCAGCAGTAGATGATTCGGCTGAAGGGCGCGGAGGACCTGTTCGCTCTCGAGTTCCACTAAATAATCGAAGCGGCTGCGGCCGCTGAATTTCAGTTCAGCGCCGAGGGCCTCGGCGAGCTGCGCGGGAGGCGGCGCGGGCTCGACGAACGTGGCGGGAAAATCCATCTCGATCCAGTGGCCGGTTTTGACGCAGGTGAGAAGGCCGCTATTTGTGTGGAAGCGCGCGGGGGCGTGGGGGGCGAGGCGTCCGTTTTCCCAAAGCACGTGGGCGCTGGCGAGCGTGGCGTGTCCGCAGAGGGCAACCTCGACCGCAGGCGTGAACCAGCGGAGGTGGAAGGAACCGCGGTCCTCGTGATTCGGAGTAAGGAATGCCGTTTCGGAGAGATTCATTTCGCGCGCAACGGCGGTCATCCAGGCGTCTTCACGCGGATGATCGAGAACGCACACGGCCGCGGGATTGCCGCGGAACGGCGTGGCGGTGAAAGCATCGACCTGCGCGATGGGCAGGGGCATGCTTTTAATTATGAGGGATGGGGGCGCCGCGTGTTGTCACTTCTGTTGTCACTTCGGCGCGGTTTGGAGGATCGCTGTTACACTGATTGGCGTTCTATGAAAGATCGTGTGTTTCATCCGAGCATGAAGGCGGTTTACGCCGGGTATGTGCTGGCGATTGTCATTGCGGGCGCAGCGATGTGGGTGATTGATCAGTACGCGACGGATCCGCCCGCGTGGTTATTTGCCGTGCCGCTCGTAGTGCTGGTTTGGCCGATCAGGGCGCATATTCGAAAGATGACCGTCACGCTGAAGTTCCACGACGATCACCTGACGATGGAGACCGGGTTGTTCTCGCGGACGCGGCGGACGGTGGATACGGCGAAGATTCAGGATGTGACGGTTCGGCAGAGTTTTGGACAGCGGCTGATCGGTGTGGGGGATCTGGTGCTGGAAGACGCGGGCGAATCGGGCGGCATGCAAATGCCGGGGATCGATCGCCCGCGTCAGATTGCGGATGAGATTATTGCGAGTTCGAAACGCGTGCGGAGTTAGTTTCCACCGCCTCGGCCTCCGCCACCACGTCCTCCTCGCCCACCCGCGTTGAGTTCGGCTTCGGTCCAGGGAGTTTTGCGGTAGGAGTACATCAGGCGCGTTTCTTTTACTTCGGCGGGCTGCACGGCTGCGGCATTGTTGCCGAAGCTGCCCCGGATAAAGGTGAGGATGGACGCGAGTTGTTCGTCATTCATCTGTGAACCGGCGGGCGGCATCAGGCCGATGGCGCCTTCTTTGCCTGCGGTCATGATGCGGACCAGTGTTGCCGACTGGCCGTTGACAAAGCGCGAGCCGGCGAGCGATGCGCCGACGTGTTCGGCGCCCTGTCCGTTTTCCATGTGGCAGCCGATGCATTCGGTCGCGTAGATTTTCTGGCCTGCGTCGAAGCGTTTTTGCTGTTCGGGTGTGCGGGTTT
>DASYCD010000287.1:0-29460 GCA_036500405.1 Bryobacteraceae bacterium | reverse complement strand
CGGCGTGAGCGGCTTCAGAACGCCGCCTTCGCCGACTTCCATCGCGGGACGGTCCCCTTCCGCGAACGTGGCCAGCTTCTGCTGAATGCCATCCTCCGTTACGCGAAAATCGGAAGGCTTCAGGCCGTTCACGTACTTGCCTTTGCTGTCCGTTACGGTGAACGTCAGAACGACGAGATCCACCTTCGCATGGAAGGTGGGGACGGTCTCCTGCGCCACCAGCCATACTCCTGTGAAAGCGGCCGCCACGCTGGCGCCGATGACGGCGGTACCCACAATACGCCGATAAAACTTCCTGGTGAGGTTGGGCATCAGGATCAGTTCCTCGCTGTTTCTTTCAGTTTTCCGGCCAGCGCGTCTTCGCCTACCGAGCGAAGGCTGCGGAGAAGCGCGGGCCAGTCTTCGAGATGAGAAGCAAAAATCCGTTCGACGGTGAGCTGCGTCCAGTTGGGAACGAGCAGGGCCATTTCGGCGGGGCGGACGCCCATTTCATCGGCAATCTGCGCCCAGTACAACTGGTTCGACTCCCAGCTTTCCGCCATGACGCGGCTGGAGTAGCCCATGAGTGCCGGGAAGGTCTTCAGGTTCAGAAGTTCCGGGCGCCAGGAATTCGTGAGCGTCGGTTTGACTGTCCCCCAGACTCGCGAAATGACCTGCGGGCTGACCTGATCGGGCACTTCCGTTCGCAGGTGCTCCAGGGTCTGACCGCCGGGGTCGCTATCCAGCGTGGGCCCGTTCAATGTCTGGCCGATGACATAAAGCTCGGACGGAGTGAGCAACTCGACCGCGGCGTGAACGTTGCCGGTGGAGATTTGCCGGACGACGCCGTCATAGCGAATCAGGCTGGCAGCGGATTCCACCGCATCGAGAACTTTGCCACGAACCGTGGGATCGACGGACGCCTGGGCCAGCATCGCTTCCGCGTGGCGCATACTGGCGGAAGCCCAGCGCATCTGCGCCGGAGTGATGTCCCAATAGCGAGGCATGGTGGCGGAGAGGATCATCTGCGGCACCAGATCGCCCCAGATGAGCGCCTGGGTCTGGGTGGGGACGAGGAAATCCTTCTCCGCTTCGGCGAGCGCGTAGGGCAGACCGGCGAGCGATCCGATCAGGCGGCCGCCGGCGCTGGACGGCCAGCCGCTGCCATACATGGAGGTGGTCTGCCAGGCGTGGTCGCCACCCTGTGCGCCGACGAAATCATGGCCGCGGACAAACAACGGATTGGTCAGCAGAATCTGGGCTCCCGGCGGAGCGTAGCGGATGTAGTTATAGCCGACAATGGTGTCGCGCAGGGCGGGCGCGAGAAGTCCGCGGATGTCGCGCAATTTTTCGGGATCTTTCGAGGCCTTATCGATCGCGGCGCGAAGGTTCAGCTTGCGCTGGTCGCCGATATGGCGGTCCACCCAATAGCCGAACGCCTGCGATCCCTTTTCCTCGAATGTCATGGAGGCGCGGGGCATCTGGATATCGTTCGCCTTCGCCGCGAGGCGCGCCGCGAGCTGTGCGTTCAGCTTTTCTCCCTTGGGAAGGGCTTCGAGATTGTCGGCCAGTTCGAAGATCGTATCGGGCGGAAACAGGGCCTGCGCATCGAAGAAGCGCTGCTGCTGACGGATGATGCCGCTTTGGATTTCCGCATCCGCGTGTGAGCCGCCGCCCGCGAGCAGAGCCATCACGCGCGTCTGGATGGATTCCTTTCCGGTGGCGCCCGCGCTTTCGAGCAGGGACGTGAGACCGTGGCGGCCGGCGTCAAATAGCTCGCGGTTGTTTTTCAGGGCGGGGAACGGTGCGATGACCGCCGAAATGGCCGCATCGGCTTTCGCCGAAGGGATACTTCCCTGACGGCAGAAAATCTGCCACAAACCCGTCAGCCCCTGATACATGGCGATGGCATCCTGGCGGAAAGCCTGATCGTGCTGTTTATCGAGCGAGGCGGCAGCATCGAGCCACGCAATGATGGTCTGATCGGTGAGAGTGGGGACGTCGCTGAAAAACGTGTACTGGGCGTTGTAGATATCCCAGTCATGCGCGAGCCGTTCCACTGTTGCCGGTTGCAGCGGCTGCTGGCGGACCCGGTCCATATCGGTCAGCGCCATGAAAATGCGCAGGGGCTGGTTCTCGACGGGCTTGCGGCAAAGCGCAAACAGCGCCTCGATCACATCGTCAGTCTCCTTCCAGTTCGGGGCGGAGATACCGAGCTTAAGGTCGTACTTCTGTTTGGAGCCTTTCATGAACAGGCCCTTCCAGACGTCGAGACCTCCGGGAATGTGGACGCCGCCGCCAGGATCGAGCTGCATTCGCGTCGTCAGCAGCATCATGTCGGCGTTCGAATTGAATACGGGACGGGCGGGACCAGGAGTCGTGACCTTGCCGCGGACCGCCGCGTAGAAGCGCTTCATGCGGACCGGATCGGTGAGATACTCCTCGACAGGCCCGTGGATTCGGGAGAGCGCGTCATAGAGTCCGGCGAGCCAGCCATCGTCCTTGCTCATCAGCTTCTCGAAAAACTCGGCGCCCTTGTCCGGCGAAGTGCCTGCGAGATCCGCCCAGGCCGCCGCGGATTTTGCGCCGCCGGGCAGCACCGCCTTGCCCTGACGAATCTGGAAATTGCCGCCGAAGAAATCGAGTACCGCCGAAAAGCCGCGCAGGCGCACAGTGGCGATTCCGGTCCGGAGGGCGGTTGCCGTTTCGGGATCCACGCGCGACATGCCGAGATAGAAGCGGCAGAGCGCGGGATCGCCGATGAGGGCTTCGAGGAAATTGCCCTGCGCCTTCTCCTTCGCGTTCATCCAGTAATCGCCCGTGTAAAGCACATCGGCGCGCGTGGATCCGTATGGATAGCTGAACGGTTGATCGCTTTGCAGCGCGCGTTCCAGATCGGAGAGCGGAAAGCCGGAGTCGGTGGTCAGGAAGGCGCGTGCGGCGTTGACGGTTTCGAGAACGACTTCGCTGCCGCAGCCGCCGCGCATACGATAGCCGAGCACGCGCAGCAGATCGTTCGTTTGCGTCGATTCGCAATGCGGAACCTTGATGACGTGTTCGGTACCCGCCAGTTGATCGAGTTCCTTCACCTGGGAAAGGTAGCGCTGGAGCAGCTTGAGGTATTCCGTGGATTCGAGTTGATCGGTGCCGCGCGAAGCCTGGTACCCGCCGGTAATAATGTTGCGCGCGAGCGCCGGCAGAATGTCCGCGGGGCCCGCATCCTGCGAGAGCGCGGCCATGCGGGCAAAGGAGCGGTAGGGGCCCGGGATGGTGATCGCCTGGTAGGAAGCCGCAGCGGTATTTCCATTCTGGGGGAGCGTGAGATCCGTGCCACCCAGTTCGCGGTACTCGCCGAGGTCGGTTTCCGCGGCAGCGCGGTCGCCGGCAATCAGGTCGAGCATGACAGCGCGCCGCTGGGCGGCTAACGCCTCCGAGTTACGATTCTGTTTCTTCCATTCCGCGGCGGCTTTGCGGAAGGCGGCGCGAGCCTCGGGATCATGGGTGCGTTCGAGACAGGCGGCGTAGCCGGTCAGGAGTTCCGCATCGGACGACGCAGTTTTGACTGCTTCCTGCAGAAGTGCGCGGGCTCCGGCAGCGTTGCCGGTGTCCTCCATCTGCCGGGCGCGAGCCAGCGCTTCGTTTACAGCCAGCGCCGGGACACAACAAGTCAGCGCGACTGTCAATACGACAACCGTAGAGCCGAATCTCATTTTCCCCTCACCTCCGAACCTCCCGCACACAACGGACCATGTGATCCGCTCACTTTGGCGGCTTGCGCGTATCAGACAATGAGACGCGCAACAGGGATCGCCGAGAACGCGCTGCGTTCTGTTTGCTGTACTGTATCACGCCGGGGAAACCCCGGTGTACTGGTCAAAAGGTGGGTTGTAGCCGGGCCAGTTCGGCCAGATCGAGGCGGCCGGTGTAGATCGCCATGCCGAGCGCGCAATGGATGTTCATGGCGGTCAGCGCACGGATATCGTCCAGGGTGGTGATGCCGCCAGCGGCGGTGATCTCCATATTGGTGGCGGCGCGGAGGCGGCGGAACCAGTCGAGATCCGTGCCCTGCATCATGCCTTCTTTATCGACGTAGGTGCAGAGGAATCCGGAGCAGTAGGGTTCGAGCTGACTGATCACTTCTTCGGCGGTGAAGCGGGTGGCTTCCTGCCAACCCTTGATGACGATTCGGCCGCCTTTGGTATCGAGGGCGAGGACGATGCGGTCGCGGCCGACGGCGTCCTGCAGGCTTTTGAGGAATTCGTGATTCGGACCTTCGGCGTTGAAAGCCGAGGTGCCGACGATGATGCGATATGCTCCCTGGCGGAGCAGGGTCTGTGCGCGTTCTACCGTGCGGACGCCACCGCCTGCGCGGATCACTGCTTTCGAAGCCAGCATTTCCACGAGGTCGTCATTCGCGCCCCGGCCCATTGCTGCATCAAGATCGATCACCTGGATCTGGGGGAAGGCGGAAAATTTGCGCAGCATCTCGTCTGGGCTGTCGCCCTCCAGAGCCTTCTCGCGGCCCTGGACGAGCTGCACGACTTTTCCATCCATGAGATCGATACAGGGAATGATCATTTGTTTTTCCTGACAGGGATGCCTTCGCGGTCGAGATATTCCTTGAGGTCATCGACGGTATAGGTGCCGTAGTGAAAAATGGACGCGGCCAGCGCAGCGTCTGCTTCACCTTCGGTGAGCACGCGCAGAAAATGCGTCGGTTCGCCTGCGCCTCCGGATGCGATTACCGGAATTTTTGTGGCGCGCGAAACAGCGCTCGTCAGCTCACAATCGAAGCCGGTTTGCACACCGTCTGTGTTCATGGAGGTGAGCAGAATTTCACCAGCGCCCAGCGCTTCGCCGCGGGCGGCCCACTCGACGACGTCGATACCTTCATCCACGCGGCCGCCTTTTGTGAAGACGTTCCAGTTGCCGGGAGTGCGGCGGCGCGCGTCGATGGCGAGAACGACGGCTTGTGCGCCGAATTCCTGGCTGAGTTCGGTGATGAGCTCGGGCCTGCGAACGGCCGAGGTGTTGACCGACACTTTGTCGGCGCCGGACATCAGAATGAGGCGGGCGTCGGCGACGGAGCGGATACCGCCGCCTACGGTCAGCGGAATGAAAACTTTCCGGGCGGTGCGGGCGACGACGTCCGCCATGATGTTGCGGGCGTCGCTCGAAGCGGTGATATCGAGAAAGACCAGTTCGTCGGCCCCCTGCTGGTTGTACCGATCGGAGAGTTCGACGGGATCGCCGGCGTCACGCAGGTTGACGAAGTTCACGCCTTTGACGACGCGGCCCGCGGTGACGTCGAGGCAGGGAATAATGCGCTTCGCCAGCATTACTGGAGCTCCACGAAGTTGCGGACGATCGCAAGGCCGAGTGGTCCGGATTTTTCGGGATGGCATTGCACGCCGAAGGTGTTGCCGGATTCGAGGATCGCGGTGTACGGGATTGAATAGGTGCAGGTGGCGGCGGCTTGCGGGACAACCGGTACGTAATAGCTGTGCGCGAAGTAGAGGTGCGGGCGTTCGGGCAGGCCTTTCAGCAGGCGCGAGGGACGCACGGCATCCACTTCGTTCCAACCCATGTGGGGGACGCGCGCGTCGATCTCGAAGCGCTGCACGGCGCCGGGGAAAATGGCGAGGCCTTGTTGATCCGGGGCTTCGGCGCTCTTTTCGAACAGGGCTTGCAAGCCGAGGCAGATTCCCAAAAACGGCACATCCGCTTTGATGCGTTCGGTCAGGGCTTCGCGCACGTTCATCTGGTCGAGAGCACGCAGCATCTGGCCGAAGTGGCCGACGCCCGGGAGAATGATCTTCGGCGCGCGGCGTAAGCCTTCGGCATCGCGCACGAGTTCATAGGGCGCCCCGATCGCATCGAGCGTGTTCTGGACGCTGCGAAGATTGCCGGCGCCGTAATCGAATATGGCGATCACAGCAGCCCCTTGGTGGAGGGAAGCTGATCTTTCAGGCGCGAATCGGTGGATGCCGCGTAGCGCATGGCGCGCGCCCAGCATTTAAAGATGGCTTCGATCTTGTGGTGATTGGAGCGGCCGTAGAGAATTTTCGCGTGCAGGTTGGCGCCGGCATGGTGAACGAAGCCGTCGAAGAAATCCGTCATCAGTTCGGTCTGCAGATCGCCGACGAGGCGCACGCGGACAAGATCTTTGTAGACAAGCGCGGGGCGTCCGCCGAGATCCACAGCGACGACGGAAAGCGTCTCATCCATTGGAAGCACAAAGTAGCCCGCGCGGTTGATGCCTTTACGATCGCCCAGCGCTTTCGAGAAAAGCTGCCCGATGACGATGCCGACGTCTTCGACGGTGTGGTGCTGGTCGACGTCGAGGTCGCCGTCGGCTTTCAGGGTGAGATCGAAGCCGCCGTGTTTGGTGAACAGCTCCAGCATGTGATCGAAGAAGCGGATGCCGGTCGAGATGTTGTAGCGACCGCGGCCTTCGATGCGCAGCTCGCCCGAAATACGTGTTTCCTTGGTGTTGCGCTCGATTTTAGCGGTGCGCGGCAAGAGCGTCCTCCAGAGAATTGATGTCGTCGATTACGGCCACGGCTCCCTCTTCGCGGAGCAGTTGGACCAGTTCTTCATGGCGCGGCGCCGCGGGGGCGGCGATGCCGATGAAGGGAACGCCCGCGGCGCTTGCGGCGCGCGCGTCATCCACGGTGTCGCCCAGATACCAGACCTTGCGATGAGTAACGTTCGCGCGAATCTTGTGCAGGCCTTCGGGATGCGGTTTGGGATGCGTCACGTGATCCACGCCAACAACGGGATCGAAAATCTTCTGCCCAAAGCGATCGAGCGTGATCTGCGCTTCCCAGCCGAGCCGACCGGTGAAGATAGCGAGCGCGTGATTCGCGGCGAGGCGGTCGAGCAGGCCTTCGCTCGCGAGCCAACGCTCGCGGAGGATCAGGCCGTCGTGGTTCTCGCCGAGGAAAATTTTCTGAAAGCGCGAGACTACATCGTCGAAGTCGACCTCTTCGCCGTGCTCCTGGATCATGCGGTGGGAGAGCTTCCAGTCGTCATTAAAGCCGCCGCGATTTTTCCAGGACTGGACTTCGTCGTTCGTCGGTTCCACGCCGGTGAAGTGGCGAACGGTGGCCTGAATGGCGGCGCGGTAGGATTCGCTCACATCCACTAACACGCCGTCCATATCGAAAACGATCAGATCCTTCACCAAATTTTCTCCAACTCAGTGAGGACGAGCCGCGCCTGGGCGCGCGTGCCGACCGTGATGCGGACGCCGCCCGGAATTTCGTAGCTGCGATCGCGGACCAGGATGGCTTTTTCCCGCAGCGCGTCGCGAATTTCGACGGCGCGATCGCCGAAGTAGCCGAGAACGAAGTTTGCGGAGCCTGGTACATAAGCGATATTGAGCTTTTCGAAACCGGCCTCCAGCATCTCGCGCGCGGCGAGGGCTTCAGTCACGTAATTTTCGATGTACGCCGTATCGCGGACCGCTGCTTCCGCAGCCGCAGCCGCCAGAGCGTTCACGCTGTAAGGCGACTGGGCTTTGTGCAGGTACTTGACGTTCGCGGCCTGGGAGAAGAGACATCCCATACGCAACGCCGCCATCCCGAAGACTTTGGAAAACGTGCGGCTGACGAACAGATGGGGATACTTCGCCAGCAGCGGCAGCGCGGTAACGCCGAAGAATTCGTAGTACGCCTCATCGATGAGGACCGCGGCGTTCGGCGCGGCCTTGAGAATTTTCTCGACAGCGGCCAGGTCGATCGCAGTGCCCGTCGGGTTGTTCGGATTGGCGATCAAAATGGCGCGCGTTTGCGGCGTGATCGCGGCCAGCAACTCAGCAATGGGGAACGCGAGCGCTGGCGTCTTGTAATCGACCTCGACGATCTTCGCGCCCGCCACTTCGGCGTAGAAGCGGTACATGGCGTACGAAGGCCGGAGCGCAATCACTTCATCGCCGTCATCCACGTAGGTGTTGACGAGGACCTGAATGGCTTCGTCCGTGCCATTGGTGAGCAGGAGTTCGTCCGGCGAAACGCGGAAATGGGCCGAAAGGGCGGTCTTCACGCGCGCATAGTCGGGATAAACCGTGAGCTCGCCCGCCGTGAGGATAGATTTCAGGTGTTCGATCACGGCGGGCGAACAGCCGACGGTGTTTTCGTTGAAATCGAGACGAAGCTTGTCGTGGCGGTTGCCGGTCGGAGGCGAGTACGGCGCCATCGACTGTACGGCTTTGCGCGGCGCGAGGTTAGCCAAGGCGCACCTCGACGGATCGGGCATGCGCTTCGAGGCCTTCGGCGCGCGCAAGCGTCGTAACGGAGGGCGCAATCTTCCGAAGCGCTCTGGCATCCAGTTTCTGGACGGAGATCACTTTGACGTAATCCGCCGCGGAGAGGCCGCCGCGCAGGCGCGCGACGCCATTGGTCGGCAGCACGTGGTTCGGACCGGAGGCGTAATCGCCAGCCGCTTCCGGGCTGTGCGCACCGATGAAAACGCTGCCCGCGTGCCGGATCTTCGGCAACAGTTCTTCGTGGTGAATCGCCAGATGCTCCGGCGCGAAGCGGTTGGAAAGCTCCACGGCCTGATCGAGCGAATCGACCAGGATGATGGCGCTGTTCTTATCGATCGCCTTGCGCGCCACCGCGGCTGTGGGGAGCGTTTCGAGTTGCTTTTCGATTTGTTTCGCCGTGCGTTCCGCAAGGCGGCGCGATGTGGTGAGCAGGATCGCGCTCGCATCCGTATCGTGCTCGGCCTGCGCCAGCATGTCCGCGGCGAGAAAACCTGGATCGGCGTCCTTCGCGATGATCAGGATTTCAGTAGGGCCGGCGACGAAGTCGATGCCGACATCTCCTGCAAGCAGACGCTTGGCTGCCGCGACATAGATGTTGCCGGGGCCGACGATGCGGTCCGCTTGCGGCACAGTCTTCGTTCCGAAGGCAAACGCGGCGATCGCCTGCGCGCCGCCCATGCGGAACACCTGGCGGAGGCCAAGATCGTGCGCGACGCCGTAGACTTCATCCACCGGCTTCGGGCACGCGACACAGACGTTGGTAACGCCCGCGACAATCGCTGGCACGGCCGTCATGATCAGCGTGGAGGGCAGCGGATAGCGGCCCGCCGGAATGTAGGCGCCAACCGTATCGAGCGGCCGGACAATCTGACCAAGCTGATGACCGGGGCCGAACGAGCTGGAGGAATCCTTCGGCAGTTGCTTTTCGGCGTAGCGCCGCACGTTCGCGGAAGCGACGTCAACGGCCTTCCGGAATTCGGGCGAAAGCCGTTTAGCCGCCGTGCGAAGGTCCGATTCCGAAACGCGAACCGATTTTGCTGTGAGCCCATCGAACTTCCGCGCATATTCCAGGAGCGCTTTGTCGCCGTACTTCCGCACGGCGTCGAGAATCGGCCGCACTACGGTTTCAGCGTCAGACAGCCGCGCCGACCGCCGCGCCAAAACGCGGTTTACGTCTTTCGATGTCAGTATCCGGATCATGCTTACATCACGATCTTGTTGAGCGGGTATTCGACGATACCTTCCGCTCCCGCCTGCTTCAAACGCGGGATGATGAGCCGCACGGTGGATTCGTCGAGTATCGTGTTGACCGCGAGCCATTCACCGTCGCTCAGATGAGAGACGGTGGGCCGCTTCAGCGCGGGAAGCACGCCGAGCACGGCGTCGAGGTGGGTCTTATGCACGTTCAACATCAGGCCGACCTTGCCGAGCGCGGCAATGGCCCCATCGAGCAGAAGCTTCAGATCCTGAAGTTTCGTGCGCTTCCATTCATCCTGCCAGGAGGTTTTGTTTGCGATGAGCTGCGTGTTCGATTCGAGCACGGTTTCCACGATGCGGAGCTTGTTCGCTCGCAGCGACGAGCCGGTTTCGGTGACTTCGACGATGGCATCGGCCAAAACCGGCGGCTTCACTTCCGTCGCGCCCCAGCTGAATTCCACTTTCGCCTTCACGCCATTCCTTTCGAGGTAGCGCTTCGTGGTGGCGACGAGCTCGGTCGCGATTGTCTTGCCTTCCAGATCCCTGACCGAACGAATGTTGCTGTCTTCCGGCGCGGCGAGCACCCAGCGAACCTTACCGAAACTCTGCTTCGCGTAGATCAGATCCGCGACTGCCACGATATCGGCGCCGACTTCGGAAACCCAGTCGAGGCCAGTGAGACCAGCGTCGAGAATGCCATCTTCCACGTAGCGCGCCATTTCCTGGGCCCGGATGAGCATGCATTCGACATCCGGATCATCGATGGTGGGGAAATACGAGCGCGAACTGGTGCTGATGTTGAATCCCGCGCGGCGAAACAGATCGACCGTGGCGTTCTCCAGGCTGCCCTTGGGGATGCCGAGTTTGAGCTTTTTCATTAGCGGCTTCCTCCGTAGACAGCCTTGGGGTCATAGGTCGGCTTTTCGCTTGCCACCCATTCATCGTTTTCGAGTTTCCGGTAAAAGCAGCTTTTATAACCGGCGTGACAAACGCCGGGCCCGATGGCGTCGACCGTAATCAGCAGCGTGTCGTTATCGCAATCGTTGAAAATTTCCTTTACAACGAGGCGGTTGCCGGAGGTCTCGCCTTTCATCCAGAGCTTGTTGCGCGTACGGCTGTAGAAGGTGACGCTGCCGGTTTCGAGCGTCTTGCGCCAGGCATCTTCATTCATGAAGCCGAGCATGAGAACGCGGTGCGAAGTGGCATCCTGAACGATGGCCGGAAGCAATCCGTCTAATTTTCCAAAATCGAGTTTCGTCATTTTGTCTGCGCCGCGCTGCCTGGCTGGCTCCTTTTGGAGGAGCCCGGGCAAGAAAAAAGCCCGCCGTTGGCTGCGGCGGGCGTCCTTTCGTTTAAGCTTGAATCAATTTCAGGCCGGCACCCGCGCACTTGTGGAGCGATGGTGGTGATGATGCCCGAATGCGCCAGAGGTGGTCCGGGTGGCCATGAAAGATTTAGTGTACCAGACAGGCTGGCGCGGGTAGCTCTGGCTAAAGCTACGCGGCGGCGCTCACGTTCTCGAATGGGATCTTGCCGGTGAGCAGGTTGCGAAGCTCTGCCTGGCGGGCATCGCCCACTGCGGATTCCTCCACCTGCGACAGGTTCGAACCCAGTGTCGAAAAGCCCGTTTTACTGGCCGTCAGTTCCTTTTCCTTTACAGGAAGCGCATAGGGAACGCCGTATTCATTCCAGCGGCCGCGCTCCAGAATAATCGGGCGACACGCGTCGCAACGAACGCGAACTCCTACCCGGGCTGCCGTGTAATCGATCGAAACACCATCTGACGAAATAGTTTTCACCATGTGCCCCTTACGTTTTGGAAAAGAGTCTCCCCTCAACTCCTTGTTTGTGAGTCTCCTCACAATATGTACTAATTCTAACGTAAAGAACTTGCGAAGTCAATTAGTTTGTGATAAAGAATCCGACCCACAGGATATAGATTTCCTACGGAACAGCACGAAAAAAAGGGAGATTGGGCGGACTACTGATCGGTAGTCGCGCGGCGGTAGTTGCTCTTGTTGCGGACGCGGGAGAAGCTGGAGCGGAATTGCCGCCATCCGCAGCGCGAGCAGCGGAAAGGCAGAAGAAGCGGGCTGAGAACGACTTCACCGAAATTGCGGAAGGAGGAACGGAAGATCTCGCCGCCGCACTTGTTACACGGGGTGAGGTGGCTCATTTTCGACTTCTTCGGAGCGCGAGCCCCGGCCGCGGTCTTGACGGCGCCGGTCTTGCCAGCCGCTGGCTTCACCGCTGCCGTTTTGGACGGGTGCGTTTTCACGGACAGAGCTTTGGCCGCCGTGGCTCCGCCAGCGGTTGCTCCGCCAGACGGAGCGCTGCCCGCGCCCGTACCTTCCGTGCTCTTCGTCGTCATGCCCGCCTGAATTCCCTGCTTAGTTCTTCGGGACGGAAACCGTGATGTTACGGAACTTCAGTCCGCCGGTGTGATCACCCTGAATGTAGAAAGGACCAGGTTCGCCCTCGTGAGCGTCGAGAGCTCCGCCCGTGATGCCTTCAATTTCCTTGTGGTCGATGGTCAGAACGCCGTTGCGCGAAATCGTGACCGTGCGCCCCACCAGCTCGATGTCGAAAGATTCCCACGCGCCCGGCGTGCGCGGCGAAGTGACTGCGGGTCCAATGCGGCCGTAGATGGCGCCCATACTGCGCTCCGGTGGTTCGCTGCCGGCGCGCTCGTATTCAAGCTGCATCTCATAGCGGCCGCGCAGGTAGAAGCCGCTGTTCGCCACATCGGGGCAGTTCACTTCGAAGTGAACCTTGAAATCCGTATAGGTGTCTTTGGAACGCAGGTTTGCGCCCTGTGCCTGGTTGACGAGAAGCCCGTCCTGAACGATCCAGTGATTGTTCGCCACATTCCCGATCGGCTGCCAGCCGGTCAGGTCTTTGCCGTTGAAAAGCGCAACTGGCGCAGTCCAGGCCTTGGGCTCAGCGCGCTTGAGTTCGGGCGCGGGGACGCCGGTGACGGACGCGGAAGTGGCGCCGTTCTTGATGGAGCCTGTGAGTTTGCCGCCCGCGGCATCGAGTTCCCAGGTAGTGGCGGGACGCGTGGCAGTCGCAGCGGCAACCGTGACGCTCAGATGCGAGCCATCTGCCTTGAAATCTTTGACCTGAGCGACATTACCGCCCGAGGGCTGGAACCAGACATCGAGCGCGCCGCTCTTTTCCGAGATGCCGAGCCAGTACGCGTTGTTATTTCCGTTTTGAGTCGGTACGGTGAAATCCCAGCGGCCGACGAAGGGGCTGGCAGCGAGGCAGAGCACGGGCGCGAAGAGCGCCGGGACAAGAATGGCGGCTGCACGTTTCATAAGAACGTATTGTACCTGAGATCAGCGGGATAGGCCTGGCACTAAAGTACCCGAGCGCCCAGTTTGCAACCCCTACATCAGATTTTTGATGTAAGTATCGTGGGGAAAACCAGCGGCTACGGCGCGCTTACGTAACGCGTCGGCTTCATCCTGGGAAAGGTTGTGCCCCAGGACGACAACGAAATGCGTCCTTCCCGTGGCAGGCTCGAGGATTGTCGGGTTGAATCTCGGCCATCTCGCAGCCATCGTGTGCATCCGTTTCTCCGCGGCTTCACGCGAGGCATACGCAGCGACGATCACGGACCAGCCCTCCGCCTGCGACTGGTTTGCGGCGGCGACACTGGGGGCAGGAGCGGGAGGGCGCGGCGTCTCGCGGGCGCTCGAAGGCGCGGGGGCTTGCTGTGCGGCGCTCGCCGGAGTCCTGACGGGTTCGACCGGGCTTTTCTTCCGTAACACCGCCGCGATCACTACGACCAGGAGCAATGCGACGAGCGCTGCATAAATCCAGTACGGGATATTTTTCACGGAGCTGGTTTCGTCTCGTGATTGGTCCTCGCGTGATTCCTTCTCGCGCGCCGCTTCGACTCGCGGCTCGACCGCATGGATTTTTCTTTCAACCGCCGGAGCCGTTTGCACGTGCAGCTGATGGGTCGGGAGAGGGTAGACGATGTCAGGCTTTTTCAGCCGTGCGAGTACCTGCGTGGCCGTCCACCTGGTGCGAGGTTCGGGATCGAGGCAACCCTGTGCAATCTCCCGGAATGGCTCCGGGATATCGCCTGGCAAATGGCCATTCGGCACCCTCTGGGTCAGCACCTGAACGATCAGAATTCCAAGCGCCCTCATATCTTCGGCGGCAGACACCCGGTCGTCGTCGATTCGAGTCACGCTGTCACTTGAGAGCTTGATCTGGTCCCCAACGGCCAGGATATTCGAGGGAGACAGGCAGGAATGCGCGTACCCGTGCTCGTGCAGATGCCGCAGCGCAGCCCCGACTGATTTCAGAATCTCGCGCGTTTCCTCCGTGGTGAGGGGCCGCGCCGCGAGAACTCCTTCGAGCGATTCATCGGGCTGCTCCATCACCGCCCATGTCACGGGAACATCGTGCAGAGTCGATGACCCAACGTCGTAAATCTTCAGCAGGTTCGGGTGCGCCACGCCCATCGCGCTTCGCCATCGATCCGCCGGGGCTTCGCCCTCCGACTCGTATCGCTCGCGGACTTTCAGGACGGCAGGCTCGTGCTTGTCGCCGTGCTCTGTTTCGTAGACTGTACTGCGGCCCATGCGGCTGATTTCAGCCCCTATCGGATATCGTCCGTCGACCAGTTCTTCATTTCTGGTCAGGGACTCATTCGCCATGCTTCACCTCCGAGCCGTTCTTCACCTCCCCGCCGTGATTCGGCCGCGCCAGGATCTCGAGGTTTCCTTTGAAGATAGCGCCGTTTTCGATCACGATGCCGCCTGTCACGACGTCACCCACCAGACTGCCCGATGATCGTATGCAGGTTTTTCCCGACGACTCGATGTTGCCGGTCATATTTCCCTGGATGTCCACCTCGCGCGCTTTCGCGTTCGCCGTGACTTTTCCATGTGGCCCAATCGTCAGGCTGCGGTTTTCCACGTCGAGTTCACCTTGCAGTTCACCGTCGAGAATCAGATCCTGTCCGCTGTAGATGCTGCCGATGATGATCGTTCCCTGTCCAATTACCGCCGGGATTCCGGCATCACGACTCTGCTTTGTTAATTCCGACACTGCATCACCTCGCTTGGAATGGACGAATGAAAATCGCCAAAGGGTATCTTGGGGACGACAAGCACTTCGACCTCCGTTGAGAGGCAGATAACAAAGCTGGCGTTCTTACTGCGAACGGTATCCTGAGCTTTGATGGCCGACTCACCTGAGGGACGCATCTGCGTATTTTGCGGATCGAGTGTGGGAGCAGATCCGAAGTATCTGGACGATGCGAAATCGCTCGGAGAGCAGATCGCGCGTGGAGGATGGGGACTCGTTTATGGAGGAACATCTGTCGGGTTGATGGGCGCTGTTGCCGATGCGGCGCGCGCCGGCGGGGCCGAAGTGATTGGCGTACTTCCACGGAATCTGCAGGGCCGCGAAACTGCTCATCGTGGTCTTACGAAACTGCACCTGGTGGAAAGCATGCATGAACGCAAGGCGCTGATGGCGTCGTTGTCGAATGCGTTTGTTGCGCTGCCGGGTGGTTATGGAACGCTTGATGAGTTCTTCGAGATCGTGACGTGGGCGCAGCTGAAGATTCATTCCCAACCGTGCATCCTGATCAACACGGGTGGCTACTATGACCCGGTGCTCCGATTTCTGGATCACACGGTGACCGAGGGATTTGTGAGCCCGCCTAATCGGGGGTTGGTGCAGGTGGCGCGAGATCCTGCGGAGGCTTTGGCATGGATTGCGCGTGCCTCATGAAACAAGCTCTTCTGGTCGTCGACGTTCAGCCGAGCTTTCCGATTCCGGCGGAAATTCTGGAAGGCATTCGATCGCTCAGCGCCAGATTGCCGAGTGTGGCGACAGTCGAGCGGCACGATGAGTCTGTCACTCCATTTGAGCAGCAATTGGGATGGAAGCCAGGGAAGGTGGACGAAAGTCTTGTCGCGGTTGACCGGGTTTTTGTGAAGTACGGCTATCTGCCGCCGCAAGAGGCTATTGAATATCTTCGGACGTTGCAAGTGGACCGGGTGCTGGTTTGCGGTACCCAGGCGGACACCTGCGTTCTCGCCGCAGGCTTCGCGTTGTTCGATGCGGGATTGCGTCCGACGCTTCTAAGGTGGCTGACCGTGGGATCGTCGCTGGATCGATCCGGCGAACTCGGAGCGCGCTTGTGGAAGCACCACTTTGGTAAGGTGCTGGAACATCCCGGTCAGCTTGAGTTGTGAGTGATGGTGGGCGCGCAGGGACTCGAACCCCGGACCTCCTGCGTGTGAAGCAGGCGCTCTAACCAGCTGAGCTACGCGCCCCCATAAAAGCGGGCAAATTCAAGTTTAGTACACGTGGTGTAGTCCGGCAGATTCAGCACGTAACGATAAGCTGGCATTAATGGCCGCGTCGCCGCAGGATGTCTATCAGGAACGTTTAACGGCGCGGTCTGCGGCTCTGGCTTCTCTTGAGACACGACGGCAGCGGCTCGGGAATGTGCGGTTGCTGGTGTTCGCTGCTGGTGCGGCGGCGCTCTGGTTCGCTTTCCGGGGGCAGATCTCCGGCTGGTTCATTACCCCTCCCCTGGCGTTGTTTATCGCGCTGGTCTGGAAGCAGTCGCGGCTCGAACGGGAGATGGAGTTTGCTCGCCGGGCGATCGGATTTTTCGAGCGCGGGCTCGCCCGGATCGAGAACCGCTGGCAGGGAGGCGGCGAATCGGGCGAACGCTTCATCGATCCGCACCATCCTTATTCCACGGATCTCGACCTCTTCGGCCGCGCCAGTCTGTTCGAGCTTCTTTCTACAGCGCGGACCTATGCCGGGGAGGCCCGGCTGGCGTCGTGGCTGCTGGCCGGGGCAGATACCGAAACGCTTCGTCAGCGGCATGAAGCACTGGAGGAGCTCCGGCCTCTGGTGGATCTTCGCGAACAACTGGCCACGCTCGGCAGCGATTTTCGAACTGGCGTCAATCCTGACCAACTGACCGCGTGGGGCACGTCGCCGGCCCAGCCGTTCGAGCCTCGCCTGCGATGGGCATCGTTCCTGCTCTCGATTGCGATGGGCGTTGTTTTGCTCTGGTGGTTTTCGACTGAGTTCGTTGGCATCGCGGCCACGCGGACTGCGGCCGCGCTCGGCGCGGTTGTCGGTTCGATCGCGCTGATCGTCCGATTGCGCGTGTTGAAAGTCGTTGGAGGGATCAACGAACCGGCGCACGATCTGGATCTTCTTTCGCAGATTCTCGATCTATTGGAACGGCAGACGTTCACGTCACCGCGAATGAAGGAGTTGTGCGGCGCGATCCGGACCGCAAACGGTCACCCCGCATCGAAGCGAATCGCGCGTCTGCGCCGTCTGATGGAGCTGATCGATTCGCGCGACAACGTCTTTGTCCGGGTTTTCGGCCCACCGCTGCTTTGGACGACCCAGCTTGCGATGGCGCTCGAAGCCTGGCGCGCGAAAAACGGAGCGCTGATCCCGGTGTGGCTGGACGCCATTGCCGAGATCGAAGCGCTTTCGTCGCTCGCGAACTACGGGTATGAGCATCCGGCTGACGTTCTGCCGCAGCTTGCGAAGGGCACGCCTGTATTCGACGCGGAGGCTCTGGGGCATCCATTGCTGGCGGAAGAACGCACGATTCGCAACGATGTCCATCTCCTTTCGCCGATTCAGTTGTTTGTCGTGAGTGGATCGAACATGTCCGGCAAGAGTACGCTGCTGCGCGCGGTGGGGGTGAACGCCGTGCTGGCGCTTGCGGGCGCGCCGGTGAGGGCACGCAGCCTGACGCTTTCGAAACTTTCCGTCGGCGCTTCCATCCGCACCAGCGATTCGCTCGAAGAAGGCCAGTCGCGCTTCATGGCGGAGATTCTTCGGATCAAGGCGATCCTAGAATTGCCGCGCCCCGCACTCTTTCTTCTGGATGAACTGCTGCACGGCACTAATTCGCATGACCGCGCCACAGGCGCGGCTGGAATTGTGCGCGCATTGCTGGCTCGCGGCGCGATCGGCCTCGCGACGACCCATGACCTGTCACTCGCGGCCGTGGCGAAAGAGCTCGAACCCGCCGCGGCGAACGTGCACTTCGAAGATCGGCTGGAAAACGGGCGAATGGTCTTTGATTACAAAATGCGCGACGGCATCGTCACCCGAAGCAACGCTCTCGATTTGATGCGGGCTGCCGGGCTCGACGTGTGATCGGGGTAAGCCACGCCATATTTTAGCCCTCCTTTGCGGTGTATTCTGAAGTTTCATGTCCACGCCAACGGCAGGGGCGGAGGCGAGCGTCTCTCCGGCGACACTTCGGCAACTGGAAACCGCGATCGAGGCTAGTCTCCGAGGGAAAACGGAAATCGTCCGGATGGCTCTCGTGTGCCTGCTCGCGCGCGGGCATCTGCTCATTGAAGACGTGCCTGGCGTCGGTAAAACGACGCTTGCTCTGTCGCTTTCCCGGGCCGTCGATGGCAGCTTCCACCGGCTCCAGTTCACAAGCGACATGCTGCCTTCCGACGTGCTCGGCGTGACCGTCTGGAACGCGCGCACCGAGGAATTCGAATATAAGCCGGGACCTGTTTTCGCGAATTTTCTGCTGGCGGACGAAATTAATCGCACCACGCCCAAAACGCAATCGGCGCTGCTCGAAGCGATGAACGAGCAGCAGGTGACTGTCGATGGCCGCACGTTGCCGCTGCCGGAGCCGTTCATGGTGATTGCTACGCAGAATCCGGCGGAGCACCACGGCGCCTATCCGCTGCCGGAATCGCAGCTGGATCGCTTTCTGATGCGCCTGCGGATTGGCTATCCGGACGCCGAGAGCGAGCGTGAAATTATCAGCCAGCCCGGCAGCCAGCACCATGGAGCGACAACACCCTGCGTGCTGAACCGTCAGGATCTCGCGCATTTGCAGCAAGCCGTTTCGCAGGTGAAAGTCGACCGCGCCATCGTCGACTACATGCTCGCCATTGTCGAGCGCACCAGGAATAACGACAATCTGCTGCTCGGCGTCAGCCCGCGCGGTTCGCAGGCGCTGTTTCGCGCGGCCCAGGCTCACGCCGTACTTTGCGGTCGTAACTATGCGCTGCCGGATGACGTGAAGATGCTTGCCCCGAAAGTGCTCGCGCATCGCGTGATCTCCGCGGCGCGCTCGCCCATGACGCGGCGCGGCGCCTCCAGCGTGGTGGCCAGCGAGCGCATCATCGAAGAAATACTTGCACAGATCGACGTTCCACTCTAAATGAAGACTGCCATTATCGGCCTGCCCATGACAGGCAAGACATCTCTGTTCACCGTTCTCACCGGAGTTGCCCAGGAGAGCCGAATCGGCTCGACCGCGGTGCGGACGGGAGTCGCCAAAGTGCCCGATCCGCGCGTGGATGCGCTGGCCGAGCTTTACCAGCCACCGAAGATTACCTTAGCGACGGTGGAATACATCGACGCGCCTTCCATTTCGAAGGAGACCCTGCGTGATCCCGCCTATCTCGCCAGCCTGCGCGTAGTGGATGCCTTCGCACAGGTTTTGCGGGTTTTTAAGGATGAGACCGTGCCGCACGAGCACGGCGCCATCGACCCGGCGCGCGATTTCGGCGACGTGGAGACGGAGCTGATCCTGAGCGATCTGGTGGTCGTCGAGAAGCGGCTCGAGCGCCTGGAGAAAGATCGCAAGAAGATCAAGGATCCGAATCTCGACAAGGAATACGAAGTCCTGGTCCGCTGTAAAACCGCGCTCGAAAACGACACGCCCCTGCGTAATCTCGAATTCGATAAGGATGAGGACAAGGCCATCCGCGGCTTTCAGTTTCTATCGCAGAAGCCGATGTTGCTGGTGTTGAATCTCGGCGAGGAAGACGCCGCCCGGCTGCATGAAGTGGAAGAGAAGTGGCGCACCGGCGCCTTTGCGGGCAAGGCGCAAACCGACGTCACGGCGTTCTGCGGCAAGATTGAAGCCGAGCTGGCGGAACTGCCCCCGGCCGACGCGGCGGAGTACCTCACCAGCTACGGACTCAAGGAGTCCGGGCTCCAGCGCATCATTTCAGCGACGTACCGGCTGCTCGGACTGATGAGCTTCCTGACCGCGGGCGAAACCGAAGTGCGCGCATGGACCATTCCGATGAACAGCACGGCCCAGAAAGCGGCCGGCGCCATCCACTCGGATTTCGAGAAAAAGTTCATTCGCGCCGAAGTCGTCAACTGGAAGCAGCTTGTGGAGTTTGCCGGCTATCCCGGCCTGCGCGATAAAGGCCTGCTGCGCCTCGAAGGCAAAGAGTACGTCGTCAAAGACGGCGACGTGCTGGTAATACGGCACTCGTAATCGCGGCAATCGAGCCAAGCGCACACAGCAGAACAAACCAATCGCCGTGCCGCGTGTAGAACGTCGTGCCGGTGACGTAGCCGTACGGCAGGTGCGCCGCCGACTCTTCGAATTCCGGCAGCGCGCGCACCACGCGGCCTGCGGGGTCGATGACTCCGCTGACGCCATCATTCGTGGACCGCACGATCCAGCGGCGGTTCTCGGCCGCCCGCATCCGCACGATCAACAGATGCTGATAGCGCGCCGCAGTTTTTCCGAACCAGCTATCGTTGGAGATGTTGAACAGCACTTCCGCGCCGGAATCGGCGAAGCGCCGGATATAGCTCGGGAAGACGGACTCGTAGCAGATGAATGTGCCGATTTTGTGGCCGTCCATTCTGGAGACGACCACGTCCGATCCCGCCGCGAAATCACCCGCTTCGGTCGAGATTTTTTGCGTGATCAACCCGAACGGCCAGGGCACGAATTCGCCGAATGGAACCAGATTGACCTTGTCGTAGCGGCTGACTCGGTTGCCGTTCGAATCGATCAGCAGCGCCGAATTGAGCGGCGCGCCGCGGCCGCCCACATGCGCGACAACGCCGGTCAGCACGGCTGCGTCCGCTTGTTTGGCAATTCCGGAGACAAGGTTGACGAAATCGGGATCGTTCTCATAGAACGGGGCGGGGACTTCGGGCCAGACGATGATGGATGTCGCGTGGTCACGGCCGGTGAGGGGCAGCGAGAACAACCGCATCTGCCGTTCCGTTTCGCGCAGCAGATCGCCGGTCCAGACAGCTTCGTCATCGATATTCGGCTGCACAACGACCGCTCCCGCCGTGCCCTTGTGGAACGCAGGAAGATCGGGCAGGAAATACAGGGTGGGCAGCACCGCGAGCCAGAACGCAGGATGCCGTTGCGCACGGGTGACGAGCGTAGCTACGACCACCGCAATCAGCGCGAGTGAAAACGAAATCCCCCATACGCCGGTAATGGGAGCGAGCCGCAAAGGCAGTGCCAGATCGCTTGCGGCATTGCCGAGATTCAGCCATTCGAAGGCGGTATACGAGTGCGTCCATTCGATCGCGACCCAAAGCGCGGCGATTGCCGGCACGCCATATGGCTTGCGGATTACGAGTCCGGAAAGCGACGCGAAGATGCCCATCTGCAGCGCTTTCGCCAGGCAGAACAGCGCGAATGCGAGCCACGCAAGTCGATCTCCCATGCCGCCGTGATGCGCCAGCGTCCACTCGATCCAGTGGCACACTCCAAACCAGTAAACGATCCCGGCCGCATAACCGAACCCGAAGCGCCAGCGCCAGGACGATTCACGCGCACAGGCGACCAGCAGCGGAGCGAGCGCCAGCGGTGAGAGCCAGTAGAGGTTGAATGGGGGGAACAACAGAACCAGAAGTCCCGCCGAGGCCAGCGCGAGAATCCAATTGACGATCACGCGCGCGCTGCCTGCTCGTTGACGAGATCCGCCATGTAGGAGCTGCGCACCAGCGGCCCACTGAAGACCATCTTGAAGCCCAGCGAGAGACCGAGATCGCGGTATTCGTCGAAGCGTTCCGGCGTCACATATTCCGCGACCCGCAGATTGCGGCGGGTGGGCTGCAGATACTGGCCGATGGTGGCGACATCCACATCGCGCTCCCGCAAATCGCGCAGCAACTGCGCAACTTCTTCCGGCGTCTCACCCAGCCCAACCATGAAACCGGATTTCGTCATCACATCCGGCCGGTGACGCCGGGCAAACTCAAGCACTTCGAGCGACTGCCGGTAATCCGCCTGCGGACGCACGCGCCGGTAGAGCCTGGGTACGGTTTCCATGTTGTGGTTGAATACGTGCGGCTCCGCATCCAGCACGCGCCCGACGGCTTCGAAATTGCCATCGAAATCCGGCGTCAGCACTTCGACGCGCGCCGCGGGCAGCGCCCGCCGGACCTCGCGCACCGTTTCCGCGAAATGCGCGGAGCCTCCGTCCGCAAGGTCATCGCGATTCACGCTGGTGATCACGATGTACCGCAGCTTCATCTCGGCGGCCATGCGCGCGACATTCGCCGGCTCATTGCCGTCGAGCCGCATATCGTGAATTCGCGGATTCCCCTTGGGCACCGAACAGAACCCACAGCCGCGCGTGCAGAGATTGCCGAGAATCATGAACGTCGCCGCGCCGCGATGAAAGCATTCGTGGATATTCGGGCAGCGCGCCGATTCGCAGACCGTGTGCAGGTTGCGCGCGCGCAGTTCCCGCTTCAGCATGTTCAGCGATTCAAAATGCGTTTCGCTGCGCCGCGCCCATTCCGGCAGTCTTGGCCGGGCTGGATCGATCTGGACGAGCGGCATCACTGCTGCTTATGGACGAACGCCTGAGAGAACCCGAGGTCAATCAGCTTTCGCTTGGCATCGGCCAGCGCGACGCCATCGCGGTACGGCCCCACCAGAATCTCTACGCGATCCGCCTTGGAGCTTTCGGCCAGGATCGTGGGCCAGCCTCGCTCCCGCAGGCTGTTTGCCACGGTATCCGCAGCCGGCCGAGTCTGAGCGGCCACCTGAACATAGGAGGCGCCCGTTTCAGGAACCGAGAGCGCCATCGGCGCCGAGGTTGCGTGAACTGGAGCCGCTTTTGCCGGGGGAACATATTGTGCCGGCGCTGCGACGGCCTGCGCGGAGGTGGAGGGCGGCGGAGCTGATCCGGCTGCCGCTGGGTTATCCGACATTTTGGAGTCGACCCCACTCGCCGCTCCTGCGTTATCGGACGCGGCAGGTGCGCTCGTCGCTGCCATCGCATCGGAGACCGGCGCGACTCCCGTAGGCTCGTCCCGCTTGCCTTCAACCGGGGTTGCAGTGGAAGAATCGGCGACGGTGGATCCCGTCGACTTCGCCGAGTTCCCGCCGACTACGTATCCAACCGCGAAAAAGACGCCGCACAGCAGCGCCGCCACAAAAAAGATGGCGAGCAACTGTTTGTTGCCCAATACTAGTTCTCTGTCGTTGCCGTTTTCGCTCATACGTTAAGTCTTTGGGGTTTCCGAGCCACCGCTATTCCGGTCAGTGGCGCTGTTCATCAGTTTATTAAACGCCGTCAGAAGATCCACGGGTAAGGGGAACACGATCGTCGTATTTTTCTCCGCGCCGATCTCGACGAGCGTCTGCAGATAGCGAAGCTGAATCGCGGCGGGCTCACGTTGGATGACGTGGGCGGCCATCGCAAGCTTCTCCGACGCTGAGTATTCGCCCTCTGCGTGAATGATCTTGGCGCGACGTTCGCGTTCTGCCTCGGCCTGCCGCGCCAGCGCGCGAATCATCTGCTCGGCGAGATCCACCTGCTTCACTTCCACCATCGATACCTTCACGCCCCAGGGCGATGTGTGCTGATCGAGGATGGACTGCAATCGGACGTTTAGTTCCTCGCGCTTGCTCAGCAGTTCATCCAGTTCAACCTCGCCCAGCACGCTGCGGAGCGTGGTCTGCGCGAGTTGCGAAGTGGCGTAGAGGAAATTCGAAACCTCGACGATGGCGAGTCTCGGCTCCACGACGCGAAAGTAAATCACCGCATTCACTTTCACGCTGACGTTATCGCGCGTCACTACGTCCTGCGGCGGTACTTCGATCGTGTCGACCCGCAGCGAGACCCGCACCATGCGATCGAGCGGCGCGAACACGAGGATCACGCCGGGGCCCTTGGCCTCCGGCAACAGGCGGCCCAACCGGAAAATCACGCCGCGCTCATATTCGGCAAGAATCTTGATCGACGAGAGCAGGTAAAGCACGACGATCAGCACTACTACGATTACCGGCATAGGTCTCCTTCATTCATTCAGCGGTTCCACTCGCAGCGTGAGCCCTTCCACCGCCGTGACTCTCACGCGCTCATTCAGGCCGATATGGCTGCCTGCGACGGCATTCCAATATTCTCCCTGAACTTTGACGCGGCCGGAGGGATTGAGTTCGGTTACCACGATGCCGAGCCGCCCCGGCATCGCTTCCACTCCCGTGACAACTTTGTTGCGGCGCGCGCGCATCGCGATGGAGAGCAGAAAACTGGTGATCAGGGCGAAGGGAAGCGTCACCGCCAGCGCCATGCTGAAGCGGACGCGCAGCGCAGGGTCGTTCGTGTCGATCAGCAGCATCGCGCCCAGCAGCAGCGCAATCGCGCCGCCCGCGGTGAGAAGGCCGTGCGTCGCGAACTTGGCCTCGAGTATAAAAAACGTCAGTCCGAGAATGCAGAGCGTTGCGCCGAGCCATCCGATGGGGAACATCGCCAGCGCGGCGAAGCCGAGAAGAAGCAGAATCGCTCCGAGCGCGCCGGGGAAAACGGCGCCGGGAATGGAGAACTCTGCGTAAACGCCCAGCGCGCCCAGCACCAGCAGCAGAAGCGCGATGTTCGGATCGGCGATGGCGGACAAGATTTTCTGGCGAAGCGTCGGCTCGAACGGAATCACCTCCCGGCTGGAAAAGTGGAGTATCTGTTTGCGGCCATTGAAACGCGTGATCTCGCGGCCCTCCAGTTGCTGCAGCAGCGCCGCGGGATCGGCGGCAATGACGTCGATCAGATGCTTATCGAGCGCCTCGGTTTCGGTATAGGAGACGCTCGCGCGTACGGTCTTTTCCGCCGCATCCACGTCGTGCCCGCGATGCGCCGCGAGCGTGCGGACCAGCGCCGCGGTATCGTTCTCCACCTTCAGGTTCATGACCGATGCGAGGTTTTCGCCTGAACCAGATACGGGATGCGACGCTCCGGTGTTCGTTGCGGGCGCCATGGCCGCGATATCGCCGGCTTCCAGCAGGAAGAAGCCCGCCGATGCCGCGCGCGCGCCAGACGGCCCCACCCACATCACCACCGGTACCGGCGAGTGGAGCACCTGTTCAATCACTTCACGGGTGGAATCGAGAATACCGCCGGGAGTGCTGAGCCTGACGAGAAGCGCATCGGCGTGCCGGGCCTGCGCCTGCGAAATGGCGGCGGTCATAATCTCGACGGTCACAGGATGCACAATTCCGGTTACATCCACCTGAAGGACCGACGCCAGCAGCGGGGCGCCGAATAGCAGGACCGGAATCAGCGGAAGATACCGCAAGCCGTTCTCAATATAGCGCTTTTCGCACGCTTCTCCCCCCAGTTTGTTTTCTGGGCGATAAAAAACGTTTCTTCATGAAAATGTCGTGAGGGCCCTTTATAATAGGAATTCAGATATGCCCAGCAAAAAACTCGCTATTGAAACCGCAGCCGCAACACCCGAGCGAGCCGCAAAACCGAAGACCCCGAAAACCACTGTTTCCGTAAAAGCGGCCACGCCCCGAGTCCGGGTGGCCAAACATAAGGCCGCAACGGTTGCCGTAGAAGCACCCGCCGTGGAAGCGCCTGCCGTGAACGCCCATCGCGAGATCGCAAGACTCGCTTACGGATTCTGGGAAGCCCGCGGCCGTGAACACGGCAACCACGAGCAGGATTGGCTCCGCGCCGAGCAGGAATACCTGCTGACCGCGTAATCGCCTTTAGTACTTTCGCAACACAGCCAACAGGCGGCCGCGAATCTCCACCTGGCTGGACGGAACGCGGATGGGACTCATCGTCTCATTCGCGGGCTGCAGCCGAATCATGTTCCCGGGCTCGCGGTAAAGCCGCTTGAGGGTGCTTTCAGCGCCGCCGACCATTGCCACTACTATCTGTCCGTCGCTCGCATCCTGCGTGCTTTCCACCAGGATCATGTCGCCATCGCAGATGTGGTCATCCACCATGGAATTCCCGCGCACACGCAGCGCGTAGGTCTCCTTGCGCCCTACGAAATCGGCGAAGCTCAACGAATCCGCCGTGTCGAATGCCTCCACCGGCATGCCTGCGGCGATGCTGCCGTGAATCGGCACTTCCAGCATGGCTTCGAAACGCCCGCGGTTCTTCTCCTGGGCGTAGCGAGGGGCAACTTCGACCGAGCGGCTCTGATTCGCTCCGCGCGACAGATAGTTCTTTTTCGCCAGCGCCGAAATGTGCTTGTGGACAGTAGCAATCGAAGACAGCTTCAGGCCGTGCGCGATTTCCTCATAGCTGGGGTTATAACCGTTCTTCACCTGATAGCTATCGATGAAGTCCAGAACATCCTTCTGCCTGCGGGTCAGTGCCATTGCCATCCATATTAGGCGAACAAAAGGTGAAATGCAAGAGGTTTCCGCGCCTGCAGAGATTTCGAGCCTGCAAGAAAAGGCGCGGAGAAGCCGAAGCCTCTCCGCGCCATGGTTGATATTGAACTGAGACTAGCGGGCGAACCGGCGGCGCAGTGTTACTACCCCGGCGAACCCGCCGAACAAGAGCGCGATGGTGCCCGGCTCCGGAGTGGCCGAAACCAGTTCCGCCGAAGTCACGGCCAAATGCTCGGAGCAGCCGGTCTGGGCGCATCCACCTGCAAGCCCCTCCGCGATCCAGACCCCGTCGACCGCAGCGCTGCTCAATCCCGAGTAAGTCGAGAGCCATGTGGCCAGAGAAGCCTTGTCCTGCTGACCTCCCAGCAAGTAGTGACCGGTCGTGTTGTCGTAGAGGTTGAAAACCGTGCTGCCATCGAGCGTCATGGTGCTCGGACCTGCGCCGTTCAGGCCCAGGTCCTGAAACTCAAGCATCAGAATCTGATCGGTGTTCGCATCCTGCCCCAGCGAGCCCGTCGAATCGGTGAACGAGAGCGCGTAGTATGGCGAAACGTCGGACGTATCCGCGGTGAAGGTTACGTTTGCGTGGACGGTCGGGAGAGTGCCGAGCGTGATTCCGCCAGGCAGCTGTTGCGTCCCGACGCCGTTCGGACTGGACGGCGTGTTCCACATGAGTTTGGCGTAATTCGTATCGTTCGTAAGTGACAGAATCATTCCGCTGTTCGGTCCGCAGGCGAAGTCATTGTCCCCAGCCTGCGATGAGAACGTGCCTCCAAAGCCACCCTGTTCCGCCTGACTCGGGCAGAGAATGCCCGCCTTCGCCTGCCCCATACCGGCCAGCATAAGCACAGCAAATGCGGCCGTTGAATAAATCGATTTCATGAGCTTTTCATTCCTCCTTACGTATTTCAAATACCGTTCACCTTATCAGGAAAGGGGAGTGTGATTCCGGGTGAAACATCACATAAAGGGCTCATTGGGGTACCAGCAGTAGTACTCGAATTTTCCAGTCAGGCCCGAGCGCTTTGACGAATGTTATTCTGGTGAACCACATGGCTCAGCGGCGCGCCCTTCCGAGAATCTGCATCGCGCTTGGACTACCCGACGTTCCCCGCCTTCTCGAACAGGCGCGGCGCGAGGCGGAAGCCGGCGAGAGCTTTCTCGAATTCCGAATTGACTACCTGCCCGACCCGATTCAGGGCGCGCACGCAATCACGACTTTCCTGCACGATTATCCAAACTGCACGATCCTCGCGACCTGCCGCCGCCACCAGAACCACGGACGGTTCAATGGCAGCATCGAAGAGCAATTGCGCATTCTGGATCTGGCAATCCAGTGCGGCGCGAAGGCGATCGATGTGGAGATCGAAACGGCGGAAGTCGCCATCGCGCGATGCGCTGAACTGCGCGCCAGGGCGTATCTGATTGTTTCCTGGCATCATTTCGAAACCACGCCGCCGCTCGATCCGGTTCTGAAGCGAATGCGCAAGGTTCCGGCCGATATCTACAAACTCGTGAGCACGGCGCGCAAGCCGACGGATACCGGGCGCATCCTGGCCGCCAGCCGTCTGAGTCCGAAGATTCCTCTGGTCACGCTCGCGATGGGAGAGGTAGGATTTCCCTCTCGCGTGATCTCGCCTGCGTTGGGCACCATGTTCACCTACGCGGCCCCCGCCCACGTGCAGGGTACGGCGAGCGGCCAGATCAATGCGCGTCAGCTTCGCTCGCTCTATCGCATCGACAAATTCACGCGGGCCGCGAAGGTCTACGGGGTGATTGCGGATCCCGTTGGCCACTCCGTTTCGCCGCAGGTGCACAATCGCGCGTTTCAGTCGAAGCGGATTGACGCAGTCTACGTGCCGCTGTTGGTGAATCCCAATCAACTCCGCGATTTCTTCCAGTTCGCGGAAGAGTTGCCGCTTTCCGGGTTCAGCGTCACTATTCCGCATAAGCGGCGGATCATTCGCTATCTCGATTACGTGGATCCGCTGGCGAAGCGCATCGGCGCGGTCAACACCGTCTGGCGTAAGGCAGGGAAGTGGCGCGGTACGAATACGGATGCGGAAGCGGTGGCGCGTCCGCTGGCGAAGTTGCTGGATCTCAGCAAGGCGACCGTCCTGATCGCAGGCAACGGCGGCGCGGCCCACAGCGCGGCGTGTGCGCTTTCGGATGCGGGCGCGAAACTTGCCATCACCGGCCGCAATCCGGATCGCGTGCGCGCTTTCGCCCGCACCCTGGGCGCGGAAAATCTCACCATGGAGCAGGCGCGCGCGAAGCATTTCGATGTGGTCGTCAATGCGACCTCCGTCGGCATGTGGCCCAACCTGAAGGATTGTCTGTTCCCGGATAAGATTCCTGGTGAGATCGTATTCGACCTGGTCTACAATCCGCTCGAGACCGAACTGATCCGGCGAGCGAGGGCCCAAAACCTGCAGGTCATCACCGGTGTCAAAATGTTTATCGAGCAGGCGGTTCGTCAGTTCGAGATCTGGACCGGCGAATCGGCGCCTCGCGCGGCGATGGAAACGGCGGCTTTGGACGCGCTGACGATCAAGTATTCGGAGCAGAAAAAGTGAAACTGACGCGCAGGGAATTGGTAGTGGCGGCGGGCTCGGTCGCAGCGGCGGCAGCGTTCGCTCAAACTCCTCCCTCACAGCCGCAGGGCGCGCGCGACTTCGCGAAGGAAGCCCGCGATAACGTGCAGCACAACGGCGAAACGCTCGCAAAGTTCGGCATCCCGATGGCGACGGAGCCGGCTTTCCAGTTCAAAGCATGACCGATGATGTCTTCTTCGCGCCGATCACGGAGCTGAATGCCCGGCTGAAGAAGCATGAGTTTTCGGCTGTCGAACTGGTGAAGGCGTTCGGGCAACGTCTGGAACAGCTGGGCCCCAAATACAATGCGCTGGCGTTGCCTCTCACGAAGATCGCGGAGAAGCGCGCGAAGGACGTGGATGGCGACCTGAAGCGCGAGCGCTTCCGCGGACCGCTGCAGGGAATTCCGTTTGGCGCGAAGGATCTGCTTTCGTTGGCCGGACATCCCACAACCTGGGGCGCGAAGCCTTACGCCGATCAGGTTTTCGATACGACAGCGACTGTTCTTGACAAGCTCGACGATACGGGTAGTCTGCTGATCGGCAAACTCTCGATGGTGGAACTCGCTGGTGGCGGCGGCTATCGCACGGCTGCCGCATCACTCACCGGGCCGGGGCTGAATCCATGGGATGTCACGCGCTGGTCGGGCGGATCTTCCAGCGGGCCGGGCAGCGCTGTCGCGGCCGGCTTGGTTCCGTTTGCGCTGGGTTCGGAGACTTCGGGCTCCATCATTACTCCCGCGGCCTATTGCGGAGTGACCGGACTGCGGCCGACCTATGGGTTGGTGAGTCGCCACGGCGCCATGGCGCTTTCCTGGACGCTCGATAAGATCGGGCCGCTGTGCCGTACGGCGGAAGATTGCGGTTTGGTGCTGGCCGCGATCGCTGGGGGCGATTCAGACGATCCGGGTTCCGCCGGAAAGAGCTTCTACTACGCGCCGCAGTTCGTGCGCCCGTTCGGCGAGCTGAAAATCGGCTTCGCGCCGGCGGATCGCGAATGGGTCGATCCCGCCA
>DASYCD010000286.1:0-16711 GCA_036500405.1 Bryobacteraceae bacterium | reverse complement strand
GCAGCGTCCGAAATGACCATGCACACGGCGGCTGGACTCCGAACAGTCTGCGCGGCTGCGATCAACATTCTGGCGGTTGGGATCTTCGCGTGGAAGGGAGCGCTGAATTACAGCGATGGCCTTCCCATGCTGGTGGCGGGGATTGTGGGCGGCTATCTGGGCGCGCAGGTAGTGAAAAAACTGAACGCGGAAAACGTGCGGCGCGGGATTCTCGTTTACGCGTGGACGCTGACGGCGTGGTTTTTTGTGAGAGGGATTTTCTGAAGCCTCCCGTTGATATACTCCCCAATTGCGATGGGGGGAGTGTTAAAGGGTGGCTCGTAGTCCGGAAACAGGGGCAGCGCAGGCGTCCCGGATTTCGAGGACGGAGCGGCGGAGCGCGGCGCGTGAAGCCGCAAAACGGCCGGTAAAGGGACCGGAGGATTTCGGACCGCCGGGCCGAAAAGCCACGCCGCGGTTTATCCTGTTGCCGCTTGCGGTATTCGCGGCATTCTGCGCACTGCCGCGCATTTATACCCATCGAGAGTTGCTGCTGTCATTCGTGGCGACGACGGCGGCGCTCACCGTCTTCTGGCTGCTGCTGCGCTCCGCGGTGAAGCGGACGGGCAGAGAACTCAGCTTTCAGTTCCTGCCCGTGCGGTCGCATTGGGTTCAGGCGATCATGCACGCGAGCGTGTTCGCTTATTGGGGCCTCTACTGGGACGAAGTCTACACGCACATCCCGCTGATTCTGGCGCAGGTGGCATTTCTCTACGCGTTCGACATGCTGGTGGCGTGGTCGCGGCGCGACCGGTGGATGTTCACGCTGGGGCCGTTTCCGATCGTCTTCAGCACCAACCTGTTCCTCTGGTTTAAGGACGACTGGTTCTGGCTGCAGTTTCTGATGCTGGCCACCATTGTGGTCTGCAAGGAGTTCGTCAAGTGGGAGCGTGAAGGGCGGCGGACGCATATTTTCAATCCATCGGCCGCGGCTCTGTTCATTTTTTCCACCGGTCTGCTGCTGACGAATTCGACGGGCATTTCGTGGGGCGCGGAGATCGCTGGAACCATGCAGCGGCCGCCGCAGATCTATCTGGAAATTTTCGTGCTGGGTCTGATTGTCCAGTCGCTGTTTTCCGTCACGCTGGTGACGCTTTCCTCGGCGGCGGTCCTGTTCGCGTGGGGACTGGCGTTCACGCATTCGACGGGCGAGTTCTACTTCGTCGATTCCAACCTGCATGCAGCCGTTTTTCTGGGGCTGCATCTGCTGGTGACGGACCCCTCGACTTCGCCGCGCCGCATGACGGGGAAGATCATTTTCGGGTCGCTCTATGGGGCTGCGGTGATTGCGCTTTATGCGATTCTGGCGCATTATGGAGCCCCGCAGTTTTACGACAAGCTGCTGTGCGTGCCGATTCTGAACGTGATGGTTCGGGCGCTCGATCGCTGGAGCGAAGCGTTCTCGGGTCGGTTCCATCCGCTGAATCTGATTCAAAAATTTGGATGGCGTCCGTTGAACTTTGTCCACATCGCGATCTGGGCGGGGTTATTCGGAACCATGTCGGCCTCGGGATTCCTGGGACGCGGGCCGGCGCTCAAAGTAGAATGCGAGGGGAACAACGCGGCCTCGTGTCTGGCTTATGGCAGGATGATGACCGAAGGGAAGGGCGTTCCGCTCTCTCCCGTCCGGGGCGGCGAGGCGCTGGGACGGTCGTGCGATCTCGGGCTGGAGGAGGGTTGTCAGGCGGTGGGTGAGTTTGCGAGCCGCGGTGGCCTGAAGCAGTTCGACGACACCTGTGGTGACGGCGAGGTCGTGGCGTGCTTTATGTCGGGTTACGTCAGAGCGCGGGGTCTCGGCGTGAGCCCGGACGGCGAGAAGGCGATTCCATTCCTGGAAAAGTCCTGTAACGGCGGATTTGGCCCCGCGTGCAATGTCCTCAATCAGATGAAAGCGCCGCACTGAGCGGGTGGGCCGGTCCCGCCCGTGTTACTGGATTTTGTCGCCGGTTTTATGGTTTTTCACAGCGCCGGTGGTTGGACCAATTCCCCGTAACCCACAAAAATAATTGAACTTATCTCTCTTGCAATCGTTGACACGCCGGTTGATTTCTAATATATTGGCATTCGGTTAAGGTTCATCTGTCCAGGTGTCACATGCGTGTAATAAGCGCATGACAGGGGTGTGAAAACTGAATTCCACGAGGGTGGGGGTAGTGATGAAAAAACTTGCGATACTTATTCCGCTGCTGGCGTTTCTTCTGCCGGTGGCAAACGCGCAAACGACGGGCGCGACAATCAGCGGCATCGTCACGGACGCAACGGGTGGCGCCATCGTTGGAGCGGATGTACAGCTGACTAACGATCTGACGAAGCAGCAAAACGACTTCAAATCGGACTCCGGCGGCCGCTATCAGTTTCAGATAGCGCCTGGAGACTACACGCTTCACATCGCACAGTCCGGCTTTAAGGCTTACGACCAGAAAATCACGGTTGCGCAGTCCGAGCGCTTTGCGAATCCCGAAATCAAGCTTCAGGTCGGCGACGTTGCGACGTCGGTTGAAGTGCAGGGCGAAATCGCCCACGTTCAGACCGACAGTTCCGACCGGACCATCGCGGTGAACGAGACGCAGATTACGAACACGCCTTCGGCGGGCCGTAACTACCTCAACATCCTGCGCTCTCTGCCGGGTACGGCCACCACGACAACGACTGACGGCCGCGGCGGTACGGGCGCGGCAGGCGGCGGCGGCGCTCCCGCGGTGAACGGCGGAGCCGGACAACTCCTCGTAACTATCAACGGAATCGCCAGTCAGGACAGCGGCGCTCCGGGTACCGGTGGTTATCAGGCGCCCAGCATGGACGCCATTGGCGAAGTTCAGGTGATGGTTTCGAACTACACGGCGCAGTACGGCGCCCGCAACGGCGGCCAGATGAACGTGGTGATCAAGAACGGCACCAGCCAGTTCCATGGCACCGCGTATTACTACTATCGCCACGAAGAATTCGATGCGAACGAGTGGTTCAATAACACGAACTACACTGTGCCGAAGGGCAGCACGGTCGGCGTTGCAGTGGCAAAGCCGCTCTATCGCTGGCAGAATCCGGGCGGTACGATCGGTGGTCCGCTCTTCATTCCCGGCCATTTCAACAGAGATCGCAACAAGTTGTTCTTCTTCTATTCCGACGACGAACTGCATCACATCGGAACCAACGGCCCCAATAAGTACACGATGCCCACCGCGCTGGAGCGCGCGGGCGACTTCTCGAAGACGATGACGACGGGCAATGCCCAGATCCCGATCTTCAATCCGCTCAACAACCAGATTCAGTTCCCGAACAACCAGATTCCGGCCAGCCAGATCAGCCCTCAGGGTTATGCCATGCTGAATCTGTTCCCGGTTCCCTGCGGCGGCCAGGAATGCACCACCGGTAACGGTCTCGATCCAGTGGGGCGCGCGTTTAATTATCAGGACAGCTTCAAAAACTCAAGCCCGCTGACGGATCGAATTCTGCGTATCGACATGCCGCTGGGCAAGAAGACCTCCTTCTATGTCAGCGCTCTGCAGGACTACTACGCGACGCACGGCGCAGGTTCTCTCCTGCAGGCCAACGGGGCCGGGTGGGGACAGTTCCTTTCCACCTACGGCGTGCCGAACGCCAACATTGCCGCGAACGTGGTTCATACGTTTACGCCGAACCTGATTAACGAATTCACCGCGGGCATCAATCGTTCGTTCCAGATTGTTGACGCGGATGATAACAGTGACTGCAGCGGTTCGATCGGTTCCATCGCCCCGGGCGCGGCTCTGCCCTATCCGTGCAGCCTGCGGAGCAACCCGAATGTGAAGGGACCGGATGGCTCGAAGGTTACTTTCCCGGACTTGTTCCCGGGAGCCAACGACCAGAATCTGTTGCCTAACATCGATTTCACGACGGCAGGCGGTGGATTCTCGCAACAGATTGCGCCCACCCAGGCCGTTCAGAATGCCCCCAGCTTTGGCGTCAATACCCGCTGGCCCTTCCGTGGGACCGATCAGATTACGAGCGTCACCGATACGGTGTCGTGGATCAAAGGCACGCATACGATCAAGTTCGGGTTCTATCTGGAACACGATTCCCGTAACGTGACGATCTATAACAACTTCAACATCGGTGGCCAGGCGTACTTCGACCCCGACCGCGCGAATCCGAACGACACCAACTGGGCGTATTCGAATGCTCTTATCGGGTCGATGTTCGCGTATGGTTCCGACAACAAGCGCCAGATCAACCATTCCCGGTATACGACCTACGAGGCGTTTGTCCAGGATACATGGAAAGTCAATCGGCGCCTGACACTAGACTACGGTCTGCGCATCCAGAACATCGGACCTGTTACGGACAAGGGCGCGGATCTTGGCTTCTTCGATACGGGTACCTACAGCAGCAGCAAGGTAGGCCAGTTGTTATTCCCTGGCTGCTCGGTCACTGTGAGTTCGTCCGGTTGCCCGAAGGCCAATCTGATCGCGGTGAATCCCACGACGGGCAAGCAGTATCCGTTCGCTCAGGTCGGCACGTTCGATCCGGCGAGTTACGGAAGCGGCAGCTATCCCTGGTCCGGCGTGAAGTTCTATAAGTCCAGCTTCTGGAACCGCGGTTTCGACCTCGGACCGCGTATCGGTTTCGCTTACGACGTGTTTGGGGACGGAAAGATGGCGGTACGCGGCGGATTCGGCATGTTCTACGGCCGGGCGACCAGCACAGACAATATCGGGGCCAGCGGCAACGGAACCGGCCCGACGGAAGTTGCTCCGCTGTTCCTCTCGCCGTCTTACGCGTATCCGACGTTTAGCTCTTTCGGCTCCGGCGCTACCGCGTCCTATGCCCCGCAGACTGTGTATGGCGGTACGCAGGACATCAGCAACCCGCAAACGATCCAGTGGAGCTTCGGCGTTCAGCGCGATCTTGGTAAAGGGACCATCATGGACGTTTCCTACCTTGGCTGGGTCACACACCACGGCTTCGCTCTAAGTGGATGGGATCTGAACGGCGTTGCTCCGTTCACGACCTGGAAACCAACTCCGGGACCGGGTACCAACAGTTGCGGCCAGGTGCTGGCTTACCTCGATCCGACGGCTGCGGCTCCCAATTCGGGAAATTGCACTGGCGGCGCGGGGCTGAATACCAACCTTGTCCGTGGATTGACTGGCTTCGAGGGCTGGCAGGCGATTAACCTGGGTACCAACGCAGGCGAAAGCAACTACAACGCCCTGCAGGTTCAGTTCAATAAGCGCTTCGGTAAGAGGCTGCAGTTCGGAATCAATTACACCTGGTCGAAGAATATGGTTTACAGCCCGGGTACCAATAATACGAACGGCGGCGGTAACAATCAGTGGCTTGACAACAAGCTGACCTACAATTACGCAAGTGGCAACCGTCCCCAGGTCGTCAACGTCAACTTCGGCTATAAGTTACAGAACGGCACATCGCTCCTCCCGAGCGGGGCTCGGAACTATGTGACGAAGCTGTTCCTCGATGGCTGGAATATCAACGGTGTGATGTCGTTCTACGATGGTACCCCGTGGGGCGTGACTTGTTCGGCGACCGGCGCGCCCGTCGGTTACTGGTTCGGGACACCGACCGATACGCCCAACGTCCGTTGCGCACTGAACGGCTCCGCGTTCGTGTCCGCGGGCACGGCGCCTTCTGCCGCAGGGGCTACTGTTACGCCCAATCTGTGGACGGGGCTCAATGTCTGCAACACGTCAACCTGCACGATTTCTTCGCCCAGCCTCGTACTTCCGGCCGCGAACTCGTTCGGTCTCGGCAACGCTCCTCTGGCGCTGATGTTTGGCCCCGGATTCGAAAATGCAGATATCAGCGTTTCAAAGACGATTACGCTGGGCAAGGAAAACCGCACGCTGGAATTCCGGGCTGAAGCATTCAATACGCTGAACCACTTCAACCCGAGCAACCCCAGCACCTCGAATCCGTCTAACTCAACTGTGACCTACAACTTCGTGACCAACCAGCAGACCAACGCGAACCTTGGCACGATCACGAGCGCGCAGAACACGGCTCGCCATATGGCCCTGTCGCTGCGGTTCCGCTTCTAACGTATTCCGGCGCAGGCGGCCCGCTCAAACGAGGCCTGTCCGCAAGCAGATCGAAAAGGGGGGAGGGAACTCAGTCAGAGTTTCCTCCCTTTTTTTGCGGGATGATTCGCCGCTATGTCGATTTCCGGCGGCTCTATACTGTGAAATGAGGTAAACAGGTTTCATGTCGATTTCGAAGCTCATTGTGATCATCGGCGCTATGCTGCTGCTTTCATTGCCGGCAGCAGCGCAGTTTGGCGAGGTGGACGGTTATGTGATCGGGCCCGACAAGAAGCCGGTTCCGAACGCCGTTATCGCATTCGACCGGTTCGACACGAAAGCTCACACCGAAATCAAATCGGACAAGAGAGGTTACTATCACATCGCCACGTTGCCGACGGGAGACTATTCCATTACCGTGACAGTCGATGGGCAAATCCGCGACCATCGGGACTATATTCATATCAGTCCGGGGCGGCAGAGCGCGACGGCCGGAAATTCCGCTCTCGGTACGACCTTTACTTTGAAGCCGGCGGAGGTGATGCAGGCCGAGCTAAAGAAGGAAGCGGCGGCGGCGCCCGCCGATGATGAAGCGGCGAAGAAGAGAGAGGCTCAGGAGCGTGCCCGCACAGAGCTGATGGATTCGTTTGCGGCGGGAAAGACAGCGCTGGAAGCGAAAAAGTACGACGAAGCCATCACCCACCTGACGAAAGCGTCCGAGGTCGATCCGAAACAGGCGGCCGTCTGGAGTGCGCTCGCCGACGCCTATATGGGGATGGCGCGCGGCCAGAAGTCGTCCGAAGCCGCGCCTACTTACGATAAGGCGATCGCGGCGTTCAATAAAGCTATCGAGCTGCAGCCGACGAATGCGGGCAACTTCAACAACTTCGCGCTGGCGCTGGCGGCCAGTGGAAAGATGGACGACGCGAAGACGAATCTGCAGAAAGCGATCGAGATCGATCCGGCAGGCGCCGGCAAATATCACTTCAATCTCGGGGCGTTTTTGATGAACGCCGGGAAGGGTGATGACGCGATCGAGGAATTCAAGAAGGGCATCGCGGCGGACCCGAAGTATGCGGAATCGTATTTCTATCTGGGATCCACTCTCGCGGGTAAGTCGACCATGGACGCGAGCGGGAAGATGGTTCCACCTGCCGGAACGGTGGAGGCCCTGCAGAAGTACCTGGAACTGAAACCCGACGGTCCGAATGCGCAGCCGGCGAAGGATCTGATTGGGGCGCTGGGGAGCAAGGTGGACACGCGGTTCTCCGACCCGAACGCCAGGCCGAAGGGGAAGAAGTAGGGGCTACCAGAGCCTTTCGACGCCGTAGCCCCCGAAGATTTTATCTCGCGGAAGCTTGCCGCATCTCGCCGGCCCCCCTATCGGACGTTGGCCGCGGAGGTTTCGGCGCCGCCTCGCGCGTTACCGCTGTCACCGCAGGACAGGTAGCTGTAGCCGGGTTTCGGAATGGCCCCGCTTACATATACTCTTCGAAATCGGAGAGCGGCTCGTCGAAATCCGGAGCCATCCAGATGCTTTTGCCGGTGACCGGGACTCGTTTCGTGGAGTTCTCGGCATCAGTGTCAGGATCGGGTTGAATTTGATCCTCGCCGCTCATATTTATAGATTTGCGTCACAGTCGACGGCCGGTCAATTGGCCGCCGCTGTGGTGCGGGCTTTCATGGTGAGGCCGAGATGGTCGCGGAGTTCGGTATCGAGCTTTTGGGCGATTTCGGGATGTTCTTTGAGAAAAACGCGGGAGTTATCGCGGCCCTGACCGATGCGTTCTCCTTTGTAGCTGAACCAGGAGCCGGATTTTTCCACCAGATTATTGGCGACGCCGAGGTCGATCAGATCGCCTTCTCGTGAGGCGCCCTCGCCGTAGAGGATGTCGAATTCGGCTTCACGGAAGGGGGATGCGACCTTGTTCTTCACGACCTTGACACGAGTACGGTTGCCGATGACGGTGTCGCCGTCTTTGATAGCTCCGATGCGGCGCACATCTGCCCGAACCGAGCAGTAGAACTTGAGGGCGCGGCCGCCCGTGGTGGTTTCGGGGCTGCCGAACATCACGCCGATTTTTTCACGAATCTGGTTGATGAAAATCAGACAGGTGTTGGTGCGGGAGACGGCGCCGGTGAGCTTGCGGAGCGCCTGGGACATCAGGCGGGCATGAAGCCCGACATGGCTATCTCCCATTTCGCCTTCGAGTTCCGCTTTGGGGACGAGGGCGGCCACGGAATCGACGACGATGACGTCGAGCGCAGCGCACTGCACCAGCGCCGCGGTGATTTCGAGAGCCTGCTCGCCGTGATCGGGCTGCGAAACCAGCAGATTATCGATATCCACGCCAAGTTTACGGGCGTAAATGGGATCGAGAGCGTGTTCGGCGTCGACGAATGCCGCCGCGCCGCCGGCGCGCTGGGCCTGGGCGATGGCCTGAAGCGCCATCGTGGTCTTGCCCGAAGATTCAGGTCCAAAGATCTCGATCACGCGGCCGCGCGGGAAGCCGCCGACGCCGAGTGCGGCATCGAGCGACAGGCATCCGGATGAGATGACCGCGACGGGCGCGGCGTTGTCGGCGCCCAGGCGCAGGACCGCGCCTTTGCCGAATTGCTTGTCCATCGCGAGAAGAGCCTGGTCGATGGCTCTGCGCCGTTCTGCTTCTGTCATTTTGCCTCCTGTAACTACGCTTCGCTCCTGATTAGAGGCGGTTTGGCGGATTTTTCTCACTTTTTTCGGCGCGCTCCGTGGTACCCTCACTTGCAAGGAACTTCCATGCGCAAAATTACGCTGGCCTTGCTGCTGACGGCGCTGTGCGCCGCGCAGACGGGGACTCTCAACGGCATCGACACCACGGCTCTCGATACGACGTGCAAGCCGTGTCAGGACTTCTATCGCTACGCAACGGGCGGGTGGCAGGATAAGAATCCGATTCCCGCGGACCGGTCGCGGTGGGGCACGCTGGATGAACTGGCGGAAGCGAATCTGGAACGCATGCGGACGATTCTGGAAGCGTCGGCGGCGCCGGGAGTGACGGGCGATCAGAAGCGGCTGGGCGATTTCTATTCGGCGTGCATGAATACGGCGGCAATCGATGCGGCGGGCGCGAAACCGCTGGCGGCGGCGCTGGCGCGGATTGCGGCAATCGAGACGAGGCAGAATCTGGTGGCATACCTGACCAGCCAGCAAACGGAAGGCACTATCGTCCCGCTGGCGCTCGTCTCCACGCCCGATCCGGACGACGCGAACACAGTGATCGCCGGAATAGGAGCCGGGGGCCTTTCGCTGCCGGATCGCGACTACTACTTCCGCGATGATGAAGCGACGCGAAAGATTCGGGACGCGTTTCTGGAATACGTCACGAAGATGTCGGAGTTGCTCGGCGACAAACCGGAGACGGCGGCCCCCGCCGCGAAAGCGGTGTTCGATTTTGAGAGCGCGCTGGCGAAGGCGAGTCTGACGGCGGCGGCGCGGAGGGATCCTTATCAGACGACGCACAAGATGGATTTCGAAAAGCTGCGCGCACTGGCGCCGGCTTACGACTGGCAGGGCGCCTTCGCCCTGCTGAAGATCCCGGCCTCGACGCCGATCGACGTGGAGCAACCGGAGTTCGTGAAAGCGTACGGTGCGCAGATCGAATCGGCGCCCCTCGATACGTGGAAGACATGGCTGCGCTGGCGTCTGGTGAGTGCGCGAGCGCCGTACCTCGCGAAGCCGTTTTTCGATGAAGCGTTCTGGTTCAACAGCACGGTGCTCAGCGGGATCACGCAGCAGCGTCCACGATGGAAGACCTGCGCGGCGGCGGCCGATGTGGGGCTGGGAGATGCGTTGGGAAAGCTCTATATGGCGAAGTATTTTCCGCCGGAATCGCAGCGGCGGATGGCGGAGCTGATTGCGAATCTGCGGACGGCGCTCGGGAAGCAGCTTCGGGAGGCGGAATGGCTGGCTCCCGAAACACGGGCGAATGCGCTGCGTAAGCTCGGCATGTTCGATGCGCGCATTGGCGGCACGGTGAAGTGGCGGGACTACGGCGATGTGGAAGTTCAGCGCGGTGGTTATCTCGAGGGGGAGGAATCGACGGTCCGGGCGACACGGGCGTACCACGTGAACAAGATCGGAAAGCCGCTCGACCGGACGGAGTGGAGTATGACGCCGCCGACAGTGAACGCTTACTACGCCTCACAACGGAACACTATTACTTTCCCGGCGGGAATTCTGCAGCCGCCATTTTTCGATCCGAAGGCCGATGACGCGGAGAACTATGGGGCGATCGGCGACGTGATCGGGCATGAGATGGGGCATGGGTTTGACGATCAGGGCGCGAAGTTCGATGCGGACGGGAATCTCAAGGATTGGTGGACGGCGTCGGACAAAGCGAATTTTCAGGCGAGGGCGGCGTGCATCGTGAATCAGTTCGATTCGATCGATGTAGGCGGGCAGCATCATAACGGGAAGCTGGTGACGGGCGAGGCGATGGGGGATCTGGGCGGGCTGCGGCTGGCGTATGAGGCTTATCATGAATCGCTGCATGGGAAACCGGCGCCGGTGATCGGTGGATTTACCGGGGACCAGCGGTTTTTCCTGGCGATTGGGCGGGTGTGGGCGCAGAATCAGCGGCCCGCCGCAACTACGAAGCAGTTAGCGACGGACCCGCATCCGCTGGCGAAGTATCGGGTGAATGCGACGCTGCAGAATATGCCTGAGTTTCATGCCGCGTTTCAGTGCAAGCAGGGCGATCCGATGGTGCGTCCCGTAGCCGAGCAGTGTAAGTTGTGGTGATTTAAGAAGCCCGCACGCCGTAGCGTTCGGCGCTGCGGGCGCGGGCTTTGGCGGCTTCTTCTTCGCGATTCTTCGCAGGCGCGGTGGTTTCGAGATGGCCCATCAGCTCGGCTGAGATGCGGGCGATCTGATCGACCGCATCGTTGAACGGCCTCTCGTTTCCCTTTGAGGGCTTCACGAAGCCGCTGATCTTGCGGACGAACTGCAGTGACGCCGCGCGGATTTCGTCTTCCGTGCTGGGCGGTTCGAAATTAAACAGCGGCCGGATGTTGCGGCACATTCGTTAATCCTCGTCGGAACGTAATTTGGACAGGACAGTGAGGTCTTCGAGCGTCGTGGTATCGCCTTTTACATCGCCACCCGCCGCGAGCTCGCGCAAAAGACGACGCATAATTTTCCCGCTGCGGGTCTTGGGGAGAGCGTCGGTGAAGCGGATATCGTCAGGCTTCGCCAGAGAGCCAATTTCCTTGCCGACCCAGGCGCGCAGTTCCTCTTTGAGGGCGGGCGTCGTTTCGCTACCGAGTTGCAGGGTGACGAACGCGACGATTCCCTGACCTTTGATTTCGTCAGGTCGTCCGACGACCGCGGCTTCCGCAACCTTGGGATGCGCAACAAGCGCAGACTCGACTTCCATGGTGCTGAGCCGGTGGCCGGAAACGTTGAGGACGTCATCGACGCGGCCCATGACCCAGATATAGCCGTCCGCATCCTGACGGGCGCCGTCGCCGGTGAAATAGCAGCCGGGGATCTGTGACCAGTAGGCTTCCTTGAAACGCTCGGGGTCGCCGTAGATGCCTCGCAACATGGACGGCCAGGGCCTGCGGACAACGAGGTATCCACCGGAACCGGCGGGCACCGGATTGCCTTCGCGGGTCACGACTTCGACTTTGATGCCGGGCAGCGGGCGCGTGCAGGAGCCGGGCTTGGTGGGCGTCGCGCCAGGCAGCGGGCTAATCATGATGCCGCCGGTTTCGGTCTGCCACCAGGTATCGACGATGGGGCAGCGGTCATGGCCGATGTTGGTCCGGTACCAGATCCAGGCTTCAGGATTGATGGGCTCGCCGACGCTGCCGAGAATACGGAGCGATTTCATCGGATGCTTCGCGGGCCATTGTTCGCCGAGGCGCATGAAGGCGCGGATGGCGGTCGGTGCGGTGTAGAACACGGTGACCTTGTGGCGATCGACGATATCCCAGAAACGATCCGGCTGCGGATAGACGGGACCGCCTTCGTACATCAGAGCTGTTGCGCCGTTTTGCAGCGGGCCATAAATGACGTAGCTGTGGCCGGTGACCCAGCCGATATCGGCCGTGCACCAGTAGATGTCGTCATCGCGGAGATCAAATACCCATTTGCTCGTGATGTAGGTACCTACCGCGTAGCCGCCCGTGGTGTGGAGAATGCCCTTCGGTTTTCCGGTGGTGCCGGAGGTGTAGAGGAGATAGAGCGGATGTTCGGAATCGAGCTCTTCGGCGGGGCATTCATCGCTGGCTTTGGCCATGAGCTCATGCCACCAGTGATCGCGGCCCTCTTTCATGTTCTGTTCGGAGCCGGTGCGTTTGAAAACCACGACGCTATGGACGTCCGGGCATTTTTCGAGCGCGGTATCGACAGTGGATTTGAGTTTGATTTCGGCGCCGCGGCGGAAGGTGCCGTCCTGTGTGATGGCGCAGGTGGCGCCGCAATCGTGAATGCGATCCATGATCGCCTGTGCCGAGAAGCCGCCGAAGACCACGGTGTGGGGCGCCCCGATGCGAGCGCAGGCGAGGACCGCGATCGCGAGCTCGGGCGACGTACCCATATAGATAGCGACGCGGTCGCCGGTTTTCACGCCAAGGGATTTGAGAACGTTGGCGAAGCGGCAGACTTCGCTGTGGAGCTGCTGATAAGTGAGAGTCCGGACTTCGCCGGGCTCGCCTTCCCAGATCAGAGCAGCTTTGTTTTTTCGCCAGGTCCTGAGGTGGCGATCGAGGCAGTTGTGGGTGATGTTGAGCTTGCCGCCCACGAACCATTTCGCGAAGGGCGCGCCGGACCAATCGAGCACTTTCGTCCAGGGTTTGAACCATTCGAGCTGGCTGGCTATATCGCCCCAGAATTTTTCGGGATCTTTGTCGGCTTCAGCGCAGAGGCGTTCGTAGGCCTCCATCGACGGGATGTGGGCGTGCTCGCTGGTGGCCGCGGAAGGCGGGAAAAGCCGCGTTTCATTGAGGCTGGACTGGATATCGGTGGAAGGTTGTGTGCTCATGCCGGATCATAAGCATGATATCGAAGGCTACTGAATGGGGCCCCCGCGAATGGGACGTGCCTGGAATCAGTCGGTGGGTTCGTCGAGGACGGCGGCGGCGCTGCGTCCGCCGGGGCGCGGTTTGCGGCGGGCCATCACGTATGCGTACGGGTCGTGCGGGGGCTCGCGGCGAAGGATGCGGCGGGCGATGGTCTTCAGCCGGTTCAGCAGTGCTGCCATACCTCAATTATAGGTTCGCAAGCGGGTGCATGTTCGGGAAGTAGACCACGAACACGATCACGATCCACCAGATGGCAAGGAAATGCGAGTACAGCGCGGAGGCCAGAATATCGTGCTTGCGCACGTTCGTCAGGCAAAAGGTGAACCAGCCGACGCACAGAACAATCCCCAGCAAGTGCGCTCCCGTGATGGCGAGATAGGTCATTCCGAACGGCGTGTTCGGTCCGAGCTCCAGGAGATAGATCATCCGGACCCACTCCACGGCTTCGAGGAACACAAACGTCAGCCAGGCGGAAATGGCGATGGCGACCCAGCGGATGGACTCTTCGAACTCGCCTTTCTGCGCACGATTGTCCGCGACCGCCATCGTGATACTGCCGCAGAGGCCGCCGCTCGCCATGGCGAAAATGATCAGGAGGGAGCCGAACTCGAAGGGAATGGGCCAATCCGAAGAGGCGTCGCGAACACGAAACATCCACACAATCAGGGTCGCAAAGAGAAGAAAGTTGATGGCAATCACAACCAGAGTACGGCGGCGGGCCGGCGTCGCGGCATAGTCAGAGATGACGGTGGGGATCAATTTTTCATATCCAGAAAACGAAAGTTGCCATAAGGAGAAGCCACATCACGTCCAGAAAATGCCAGAAGATGGCGCTGACTTCGATGACGTTCCGGTTGAGCGGGATGGCAGGGAAGAGCATGGTCCGGCACGAGACGTAGATCAGAGCGGCGAGGGCGCCGACGACGTGCGCGGCATGCGCCATGGTGAGGATGTAGAAGAATGCGCTGGCGGGGTTGTTGCGCATGTAAAAGCCGTGATTGACCAGGAAGCGCCAGTTGATGGCCTGGCCGATGAGAAAGTACGCGCCGAGCGCTGTGCCGGTCAGCCAGTAGCGGCGAAAACGCCGACGGCTGCCGGCGCGGAAGGCGCGGCGGCCAAGGTCGAGGGCGATGCTCGAAAGGAGGAGCGCGACGGTATTCCACCAAAGCAGCGGTGGAATGGGCACGCGATGCCAGTCGTTGTTAGTGGCGAGGCCGCGCCGCATGAACATTGCAGCAATCATCGCGGCAAAGGTCATAGTGCTGGCCACCATGCCCACATAAATAGCTAAGCGCGCCGTGCGGCCGGAGGAATAACGATCGCCGCCGTCATTTCCACCATCCCCGCCGTGGCCGCGCGGGGGGCGGGGAGTGACGGGCGGAGGAGAACCGAGCGACGGCTGAGTGAGAGTGGCCATCTAACGCTTCATTCCCATTTTGACCGAGCCGATGCCGTCACCGGATTTTCCCGGCGCGGGAGAGGGGATCCGGTCAGAAACAGGTGCGTCAGGCAGCTTCGGGAAATGCGTGGCCGGACTTGCTGAGAGCCTTCTGGAGCAGTCCAATCGATTCGTCTTCACGGATACTGCGGGCCTGCGCCACTTCGCCGATTAGCATGGTCCGGGCGCGGTCCAGCATCTTCTTTTCGCGGAATGACAAGGGCTTTTCGCGCTGTTGCCGTACGAGTTGCTTGAAAACTTCGGCAATCTGCAGGAGGTTTCCGTTCAGCATCTTATCGCTGTTGATGCGGAAACGAATTTTCCAGTCCGAGAGGCTTTCAATATCGGAGCCCGCGAGGTAAGCGAGCACTTTCGAAACCTCTCCAGCGCGGGAGAGCTTTCTGAGTCCGATGGTCTCCGCGTTCGCGAAGGGCACCATCACGGTCATGCTGGAACAGACCAGCCGAAGAAGATAAAACTTCTCCGGCTTCTGCGAAAAAAAACGAGTGCTGATGTTTTCTATCGTCCCAACACCCTGGTTGGGGTACACCACTTTTTCGCCTACAGCGAAGGTCATCATACGTTGAGCCTCCCACCGGACTGTCGGTGTGATGATTAATGAAGATTTAACAACCGAGCAACTCATGTTAAGCCCCTCATAAAGGTTTGTCAAGAGTTCATCCAAAGATACTGTTTTTAATAGAATACAGGCAATTCGGGACCTGTGTGGAAGCGGTTGCTGCGTTGCACACAAAATGTGCAAAATGAGTGAAATAGATGGAGTAACCACCAGCGGGAGGTGGCTGATTTTCCACAGGCCGGGCGAATTGTTACTAAACGCCAATACTGAAGATTTTTCAGGGTAACCTGAGTCGAATCAAATGTAGTCAGCGCAGCTCATGTAATAGCCGCAACGGCCGCAGAAGAGTTTGCATTTGCGGGCATTCAGGCGCTCGGAACAGACGGGGCAGAAGAGCATCGGTTCTTCGTCCGCCGGGGCGGTTGAAACGGCATCCGCGGAAATCGGCTCATCGAACTCTTTTTGTTCTTCCACGGGACTATGATCAGTATACGGAAGGATTCGCCGAATGAAATTTACTTTCGCCCTGGTGACCGCAGCCCTCATTGTGGCGGTCACAGGCAGCGCGCAGCGCCGGGTCACGATATCGCCGAAGCCGCAGGAACCGCTGGTTCGGCAGCCGGTGCGAGGCACGCGCGGGGCGGTGGCCGCGGGCAGCGATTACGCGGCGGGAGCCGGAATGCGCATGCTGTACTCGGGCGGCAACGCGGTGGATGCGGGCGTTGCTTCCACCTTCGCGGCGGCGACCACGGAATACTCGCACGTGGGCTGGGGCGGGGAAGCGCCCATTCTGATCCGCACCAAAGACGGCAAAGTGCATTCGATCGCGGGCGTCGGTACGATGCCGAAGCTGGCGACGGCGGAGTTCTTCCGGAACCGGCCGCTGCAGGTCGGCGAAATTCTTGAAAAGCAGGAGCCGAACGGGCTCAAGGGCATGATGCCGGTGGCGGGCCTGATGTGCGCGCTGGTGCCGGGTCTGCCGGATGCGGCCTTGGTGGCGCTGCGCGATTTCGGGACGAAATCATTTGCGGAAGCCGTGGAACCCGCGCTCGAATTCGCCGATGGAACGGCGATCGACGAGATGCGCGCGATTTCGATCCAGAACAGTCTGCCGTTTTTCACGCTATGGCCGAGTTCGATGAGGCACTTCGCGCCCGGCGGACATGTGGCCAGAGTCGGCGAGATTTTCCACCAGCCGGATCTGGCGCGCACGCTTCGCTCGATGGTAGACGCGGAGAAGAAAGCGCTGGCTTCTGGCGCGAGCCGCACGGCGGCGATCGATGCGGTGCGCGATGAGTTTTATCGTGGCGAGATCGCGAAGAAAATTGGCGAATTCAGCAAGGCCAGCGGCGGATTGCTGCGCTATGAAGATCTGGCGGCGTTTAAGCTGACGCCGGAGGATCCGGTTTCCACGGACTTCCACGGTCTGAAGGTTTATAAGCCGGGGTTCTGGAGCCAGGGTCCGGCGATGATCGAAGCGCTGAATATTCTGAGCGGCTACGACCTGACGGCGATGGGTCAGAATTCAGCCGACTATATTCATACGCTCGTGGAGGCGCTGAAGCTGGCGTA
>DASYCD010000285.1:0-3200 GCA_036500405.1 Bryobacteraceae bacterium | reverse complement strand
CCAGTTCCAGCAGACGAATACTTCTGAACACTTCCGTGCCGAACAGAACAGCTTTCAGCCGTCCGTGATTACGCAGACTTATGTGATTCGTGCCCACCCACAGATAGGCCGTCGGCAGGACCACACGCTTCTTCCATTCGTCAGGCGTTACCTGATCGCACACTGCACTTTCGAACTTCGGGATCGACAGAGACATCGGACTTTCTCCTCTTTCGTCAGGGGTTGGCTGTGATTGCAAACCGTTTTTGAAAGGGTGGATTTCTGTCGTTCAATATAGATGAGGCACCGAGAGCGGAACGCTTCTAAATCGTGCCAATCGAGTTTCCAATCGCGAAACAATCCGCGAAAGTCCCCGGTGGTAACGTTTGCACAATATGTTACGTTCTGGACATGCCAGCTTTTGCGCACGCTGCCTCCAGACCGGAACAAGCAGATCCTGAACATGGCAGTGGCCGTGTTCCAGTCAATCGTGCCTGGATAAAGTGGAGGGAACAGGTCCATGTCGACGCAACCGCACCCGCGTGGTTTCGCGGAACTCCTCGCCTGGCAGGCTCCGTACGTCGAGGACGTATTGGATCCGGAGCTGCCGATCATCGACGCGCACCACCATCTCTGGCGACGGCCGCCTTATACGTATCTCCCCGACGCTTTTGCCGAAGACATCGGCAGCGGGCATAACATACGCGCTACGGTCTTTATCGAATGCGACGCGATGTACAAGCCGTCGGGTCCGCCCGAGTTGCGCTCGCTTGGCGAGACGGAGTTTGCCAACGGCGTCGCGGCGATGAGCCTCGCCGGGACCTTTGATGACCGGCAAATTTGCGCGGGCATCGTCGGCCGGGTCGAACTTGCGCTGGGCGATGCCGTTCGTCCCATTCTGGAAGCGCATATCGTGAGCGGCGGCGGCCGTTTCCGCGGCGTTCGCAATCATGCCAACCACGCACCGGGCGTTACGATAGGCGCCCGCCAGGCGCCGGCAGGTGTGCTTCTGGGGAAGGACTTCCGCCGGGGCTTCGCTCATTTGGCGCCGCTGGGGCTGAGCTACGACTCCTGGCAGTTTTTCGAGCAGATTCCGGATCTGACGGACCTGGCCCGCGCCTTTCCCGACACACGGATCATTCTTAATCACGCGGGCGGCATTCTCGGCATTGGACCTTACCGGCGCGAAGACTACTTCGACACCTGGCGCAAGATGGTCGCGGAACTCGCTACCTGTCCGAACGTTTTCATGAAACTCGGCGGATTGGGCATGGAGACCAGCGGCTTCGATCATTTTCGCCGGGATACTCCGGTATCCTCAGCGAAGCTTGCCTCCGACTGGCAACCGTATATCGAAACATGCATTGAAATGTTCGGAACGGCGCGCTGCCTTTTCGAAAGCAATTTTCCCGCTGACAAGCAGTGCGGCAGCTATCGCACGCTGTGGAATGCGTTCAAGCGTGTTGCCGCGGTTTATTCACCCACCGAGAGACACGATCTCTTCTACCGGACTGCCGCATCGGCTTATCGGCTGGAGATCTGACACTGTCATGGACCGGCTAAAGCAGATCAGGATCTTTACGGAAGTCGCCCGCGCCCAGAGCTTTTCCGCGACGGCGAGGCGCTTCGGTATGTCGCGCGCAAGCGTGACCAAGCATATCGCAGCGTTGGAGCAGGCCTTTTCGGTGCTGCTTCTGAACCGGACGACCCAGCACGTCGTCCTGACTGAAACGGGGCGGCAACTCATGGAGGGCGGGATGCGGCTTCTGGAGGATTTCGATCTTCTTGAAGCACGTATCCGCAGTACGGAGAGCGAGCCGCGCGGGACCATCCGCGTCGGCACGCCGCCCACCTTCGGCGCCACCCGCCTGATGCCGGCCGTCGTCGCTTTTACGAAGAAATATCCGGACATTCGCGTAGCCCTCCATCTCGACGACGGCTCTGCCGATCTCGTTCGCGACAGTCTCGACGTCTCACTGCGCATTACGAACACGTTGAGGGATTCGAGCCATGTTGCGCGGTTCCTGGTCCATATTCCGCAAGTGCTGGTCGCCGCGCAATCCTATCTGGACATTCACGGCTCGCCACGCGTGCCATCGGATCTGCTACAGCACAATTGCCTGGTTCACCGTATGAACGCGCCCATCGACACCTGGCGATTCGGTAAAGACGGCGCGCAGATTGCGATCCAGGTCTCGGGCTCGATCAGCTCCAATTTCGGCGAGGTTCTCCGCACCTCGGCATTGCTCGGTGCCGGCATTTCGTTGCATGCGATCTACATGGTCGAGGAAGATATCCGCTCAGGGCGTTTGAAGGTCGTGATGCCGGATTTTGAACCGCTTGGTTTTGTTGTCAATGCGATCTATTCGCGGCGGAATCCGCCCGCTCGGGTGTCGATGTTTCTCGACTTTCTGCGGGAGTGGTTTCCCCGTAATGCGAGTGGGCCGCATCAGGAGAACATCGCTGACGACGCGGAGCGCTCCGGTCTTTCTTCTATCGATAGTGAAGATCTGTCGCCGGTTCGTCCGGAAGGTTGAGGCGCGCCGTTGGCCGACAAACCGAAAGGATCTATGCCGGGCGCAACGCCGCCGACGCTCGCCAGAAGCGAAACGCTCGCATGTTTTTCTCGCGTATTTCGCTCGGCGCCGTGCTTCCCGGCTTCGGCGTCTACGTCGCGCTGACCATCGCGACGATCTGGCTGCCGAGCTATCTGGAGCGCGTGGATAACTTCTCGATGCACGACGTGGGTTTCATCATGATCCTGCCGTCATTCCTCAACATCGTTTCCGCGCCGCTACTCGGCTGGTTCGCGCAATCCCTGATGGCGTGCGGGATCGGCATACGTCAAGCGCTCGGCACGCTGAACGGCGTAATGGTGACAGTATCCTGCGGTCAGCCGGTCCAGCAGCGTCAGCAATCCTATTGTTTCTGCGTATCTTGCGGAGCTGCGGACGGCGGCGGAACCAATGCGCGTCGGCGCTGCGTCGCGCAGGATTGTCACCGCAGTGAAGCTGCGGCTCACTGCATGCGCGGGCACCTGACGAACGTGCAAAGACGCAGCCGCCCCAGTTCAACCACTTAGAGCCGCTAACACAACCTGGACATCGGGTCGTGAAAGCCATATCCATGGCGGCATGGCCAGACGAAAAATAAGTAACGAGTTATGGGCGGCACTGGAGCCGCTGATTCCGGTGTTCACGCCTTCACCGAAAGGCGGCCGA
>DASYCD010000284.1:0-8563 GCA_036500405.1 Bryobacteraceae bacterium | reverse complement strand
GATTCATGGAAATATCGAAGACCCTGCCAGGAATGCGTGTGTCCGCCGGGGTCCAGGTGGCGCCGCCATCCGTGCTGCTGAAAAGAGAGGTCGTGTTCCCGGCGATCGTTCCCTGCACAGGAGAGACCAGCGGGAAGTCGGGGGATTCGGTGGAGCCCGTGACATAAACATTTCCCGATGGATCGGCGGCAATCGCCTTCCCATAGTCCCTGCGGCTTCCACCAAGCAATGTCACGTAGCTGAAGGCATTTCCCGAGGGATTCAGTTTGGCGACAAACGCATCGACAAAACCTCCTGGCGCTGCCTGGGCGGCGTTTGAAACCGGCAGATCAGCCGAATTGGTTTGGCCGGTGACGTATGCATTCAGAGAGGCATCGACGGTGATCGCATTCCCCTGCTCCGATCCGCTTCCGCCCAGAAACGTGAAATAGAGCAGCGCGGAACCGTCGGCGTTCAGTTTCGCGACAAAAGCATCGTTGTTTCCCTGGTTCGTGGTTTGCGCGCCGCCCCCCGGCGCCCCGACGAAGTTGGGGGAAGATGTCATACCTGTGATGTAGGCGTCACCGCTCGAATCTGCTGCGATTCCGTAACCGAAATCCTGACCGGAGTTGAAGCTCTGACTCGAGCCTCCCAGTAAAGTTGCGTAGAGCACTTGTCCGGATGGAGAGTACTTCGAAACAAATGCGTGCGTTCCCTGGATGGAGGGCTGAATGGCGCCAGGCGTTGTCGGGAAACCAACCGATGTGGAACCCGTGACATAGCTATTTCCCGCGGGGTCTACTGCAATCGAATAAGGCGTGGTGGAGCGGTATCCAACAAATGTCGAAAACACCGGCACACCGGCATTGTCCACTTTCAGCAGGAAGCCGTCGCCATAATTGACCTGCGCCGAGCCGGTCAGAGGGAAATCGCTGGAATTTGTGGAACCGGTGACCCATGCCGCCCCCGTTGAATCCACTGCCAGACTGTGAGGGGTGTCTGTTCCCAAACCTCCGAAAACGGTGGAATAGATCAAAGACGCGCCGTCGGAACTCAGTTTTGAAATAAAGCCGTCGGTGCCGCCGGCATTGGCGCTGGCGGAATTGACGCGTGGGAAATCGGCAGCCGATGTATCGCCGGTGACGATTACGTTTCCGGAAGGATCGACGGCGATACCACTGCCTTCGCTGTTGCCGAGGCCTCCTGTCAGCAGCCTGGAATACACGATCGCCGGATCGATGATCAGGGGCCGCGTTCGGTCCCATGCATCAATGCGGAATGCGACTTCGTCCGTTCCGCGAAGGGAAAAGTGTCCGGCGATGTTCTTCCTCGCGCCATTCGCTTCCTGATAAATCTTCGGCAAGGAGATGCGCAGCCCGTCGAGATCATCGACGCGCAACGCTCCGTCCGGATTGATCGAGAGCTTTCCCCCGCCCCGAATCTTCATCCGGATGGCGCGCGGATCCGCGCCGGGTTTCACGACCAGATCGAATTCCAGTTGTTGCTGATTGCCGTAATAGACGACGTCGATTCCCGGATACACCGCGGGATATGTCACGCGGTCAACGGTTGGCAATCCAATTTGCCATTTGTGGGGATCATTGCCCGTAATGTAATTCACAACGCCGCTGAGCTTCCGTCCCGGCACGGCCGTGACTTTCTGTCCGCCCGGGAATTCGATCGAGAGGAGTTGCTCTTTGTCCCCGGTCTTCGGCGACAGGGTCTTGATTGTTGCGGCGCCGGAATCCAGTCCAATGAAATAGCCCTGTCCGCGCGCAGTGAAGTGGCTGGCCTGGCTGACGAACGTCAAAGGAAGGTTGCCGAGCGCCGCGGCTGTGGGCTGAGAATCGGGCCATAGGGCGGTTCCGGTTAGCAGACAAAGAATGGCCAGGAGAGGTGCAAAACGGGGAACGAACATAAGTCAGAAGAGGGGCACTTCACCTGAATTATAGTTCGTTTATTGTGATGATCCCGCCGATCATGAATTCAAATGTTATTTATTATCCACGCCAGGGTGAATGGCGCGCCGGGACCAGGGCGAACACCTGGGTCAGTCAGCACAATAATTTCCCGATTTCCGGAAGCAGCATTTCGGTGAACAGTTTTCGATGGCGTATCCAGCGGCCGGGATAGGGCAAATGGAGAAGATTGCCCTCCCAGGCCGCGCGTGAGGCGGCCGTTTTCACGACGCCCTCGATGGAGCGCACGAGCGTTATCAGGCAGTCCGGATTCAACTCCGCGATCGTCTTCGCGAGCCGCGGCCCTGCTGCGTCACACGCGCCGCGCCGGAGCGCCGGATCGAGATGATCTACCGGGCTGCCGCACAGATCCACCAGATAGCACCCGGCATCCTGAAATCGTTTCAGGAAATTTTCATCGTTGATGGTTCGGTCCACGGCGATGAATGCGTCGCGCATCGCGCGATAGAGTCCGGAATCGCGATGGTAGAAGAAGCGGCCGGACGCGGGCGGCGATTCCCCCACGAACAACATCCTCACCTTTCGCGGCCGGAACGATTTTCTGACTACCTCGGCACGCGGCATTCGTCCTGCCGGATGGGAGCGTCATTGATGCTGGCGATGCGGCGCCGCATGAGCCCCTGCTCATCGAATTCCCACAATTCGTTGCCGTAGGAACGGAACCAGTTGCCGCTATCGTCACGCCATTCGTATTCGAAGGTGACGGCGATGCGGTTCCCGTTGAAGGTCCAGAGCGTTTTCTTCAGGCGGTAATCCAGTTCCTTCGCCCACTTACGGCGGAGGAATGCCTTGATGTCCTCGCGGCCGCGCAGGAATTCGGCGCGATTGCGCCACTCGGAATCCGGTGAATAGGCCAGGGCGACCCGCTCGGGATCGCGCGTATTCCACGCATCCTCGGCAAGCTGAACTTTCTTCGCGGCACTTTCCGCGGTGAAGGGCGGGACGATGGGAGATGCGGATGTCATTCCTCTATTTTGCCGCGCGGCGCGTTCTCCCTGCGCCGCATATGCGATAGAATTAAGTCGGAATGTCCCGGGAGTACGTGGAGAAGCGCAATTCAGCATATTACGTGGCTGATACTCGTGTCTCTATCGCGTCCGTGGTCCATCACTTCCGGCTTGGCGCATCGCCCGAAACCATCCTCCAGAAGTTTCCCGCGCTGGGTTCACTGAGTGTAGTCTATGGGGCTATCGCGTTCTACCTCGAAAATCAGAACGAGGTGGAAGCCTCACTTACTGAAGACCGGCAAGCCTGGAATGAGTTTTCGAAGAACGCGGATCCATTGCCGGCCTCTGCCGCTGAAGGAATGAAATCGTTCGACCGGCAGGGTGAAAATCGCTTTTCGGGCCGACAATGATCTCGATCGGGACATTGTCCGCGGCTTGCTGAGATTGCAGCCGGATATTCATTTCGAGGCAGAACCCCTCAATGACCTGAGCGAGGCCGTCGTAACTGGAACTGATCCCGCCGCTCTTCATAGTCTCCGGCGGAATGCGACGTTTCCCGGCGTAATCGTCACACCGCAGAGCTATCCAACCGGTGAAGCCATTGAACGTCTTCACATGCTCTGGGTATTGACTGATGCGAACGAGTGGCACAACCGAATCTGTTACTTGCCCACGTTTGCCGATTTCGTGATTTAGTTGAGCAGATCGAGCGCTCTACTGCAGACTCGCTGTCTCAGGGTGTCCACGGCTCCCGTGGAGGAAGGCCTGAATATCCGCGCTCTGGCACTTCATCAAGGCCGCGTTGAAAGGCCGATTGTTGGAGTCGGTGAGTTCAGATGTGGGAAGCGTGATGGTTTGTTTTGGTGGAACAGAAGGAACGATACGGGCGTACTTCGAGTTGATCTCGACCCGCGCATCCAGCCAGTTCGAGTTGTCATTATTCGTGACCTGGACGCGACGCGTCCCTAGCAACTGGCGCGGCCATCGCGTCGCCGGAACAGTTCACGGCGCCGAAACCACCGGCAGCCAGGACTGCCACCACGCCGAACCCGATGAGAACGCGCTTTTGCGCGCGGCGGTGTTCTTCGGCTCGTCCACTCATCGGATTTCGGCGCGGTTACCGCTCATGCGGATCTTCGAGATACGTGTAACCGTGCAGCCCTTCTTCATAGAAGCGCAGCAGGCGACCGGATTCCTCGTAGCCCAGCCGGCCTTCACGAACCGCGGCTTCCACGCTTTTCCGGAGCCGGCCGATCATGGCGTCCGGCTTGTACTGCACATAGTCCAGAACTTCCCGAACGGTATCGCCCTTGATGACTTCCTCGAGCATCACCTCGCCATCGGGGCCGAGCCGTACGTGTACCGCGTTGGTATCGCCGAACAGATTGTGCAGGTCGCCTAGAATTTCCTGGTAGGCGCCCACGAGGAACGTTCCCAGGTAATAATCGCCGCCCGAATACGGATGGAGCGGCAGCGTGCGCTTCACGTCGCGGCGATCGATGAACTGATCCACCTTGCCGTCCGAATCGCACGTGATGTCGCCGAGCACGGCGTGCTGCGTCGGCTTTTCTTCGAGCCGATGAATCGGCATCACAGGGAAGAGCTGCTTGATCGCCCAGCTATCCGGCATGCTCTGGAACAGGGAGAAGTTGCAGAAGTAAGTATCGGAAAGGGTCGCGTCGATGCCTTCGAGCTCTTCCGGGTAGAAATCGAGCTCACGCGCCTGCTTCTGGATTTTGCGGCAAATCGCCCAGTAGAGATTTTCCGCTACGCAGCGCTGGTCGAGCGGCAGATAACCGAGGCTGAACAAATTGAGCGCCGAATCGAGCGCCTGCTGTGCGTCATGAAACGCTTCCAGCAGATTGCGTTGATTGACCGAGCGGTAGGTTTCCTGCAGGTCGATGAGCGGCTGTTCGGGATCGCCCGTCAATTCCTGCGGCACTTCTTCTTCGCCCATCCCGGAGACGCCGAGAACATTGAACACCAGCACGCTGTGGTAGGCCGCGATGGCGCGGCCGCTTTCCGTCACGATCGTGGGATGCGGCACGTTCGTTTCGTCGCAAACGTTCTGGACGTGATAAATGATGTCGTTCGCGTATTCCTGCAGCGTGTAGTTCACGCTCGATTCAAAATCTGTCTGCGAGCCGTCGTAGTCAATGCCGAGACCGCCGCCGACGTCGAGGTAACGCAGGCCGGTCGCGCCTTCGCGCCAGAGCTCCGAGTAAATGCGGGCGGCTTCGTTTACCGCGCCCTTCACCTGGCGGATGTTCGTGATCTGGCTGCCGAGATGGAAGTGGAGCAACTGCAGGCAGTCTTCCATGCCGAGCATTTTCAGCTCCTGCAGGGCGCGCATCACTTCCGAAGTGCTCAAACCGAATTTCGAGCGGTAGCCGCCGGAAGACTTCCAGCGCCCCGAACCGCGGCTCGCCAGCTTGGCGCGAATGCCGATCATCGGCCGCACGCCGACGCGCTCGGAATACTTCGCGATCAGCGCCAGTTCCGTGTACTTCTCCACCACCGGGATGATTTTGCGACCGATCTTCTGGGCCCACATCGCCATCTCGATGTATTCGTCGTCCTTGAAGCCGTTGCAGATGATCGGCGTCTCGTTATCGGCGAGCGCCATCACCGCCAGCAGTTCCGGCTTCGAACCCGCTTCGAGACCGAACTTGTACGGCCGGCCGAATTCGAGAACCTCCTCGACCACCTGCCGCTGCTGGTTCACCTTGATGGGATACACACAGCAGTACCCAGCGTTGTAGTGGTGTTCCTGAATGGCGGTGGCGAACGCGTCGTGCAGTTCGCCGAGGCGATGCTTCAGAATTTCAGCGAAGCGAATCAGAATGGGGAGCGAAATGCCGCGGAGAACCAGCGTGTCGATCAGTTGTTTGAGATCGATGCTCCGCAGCGGATCTTTTTCGGGGTGAACACGAATGTGGCCGTTGTCGCCGACTGAGAAATAGCCTTTGCCCCAACGCGCAACGTCATACAATTCGCTAGCGTCCTGCGCACTCCAGCGCTCGGTAGGCTCCATCACGAGGGAGCCCTTACGTCCGTTCTTTTCCAACTTTACGTTTTCCTCGTTCACAGAATCGAAACTTTCGGCGCATCACAATAAGATGCGCACCCAGACTATTAGTGTCCTTCGGATTGCCCGCCGTCGCAAGAAAAAGTTTCGGGCGAACGGCGGGACTGTCACAATGAAGGTTCATGGCGGAACTTTCGCTGGCTGAACGGCTCGCAGCGGTGCGCGAGCGGATTGCGCGGGCGTGCGAGCGGGCGCGCCGCGACCCTGCCTCTGTGCAGTTGCTGGCTGTAACAAAAATCTTTGGGCCGGAGGCGATCCGCGCCGCGTACGACGTGGGGCTGCGGGAGTTCGGCGAAAACTACGTGCAGGAAATGGAGCGGAAATCGCCGGCGGTGGCCGACCTCACGGGCGCGCGCTTTCACCTGATCGGACATCTGCAATCGAATAAGACGAAAAAAGCGGCGCAGTTGTTTACAGCTATTGATTCGGTAGATTCGGCGCGGCTGGTTTCGCGGCTGGATGCCGAAAATACGCCACTCAACATTACAGTTGAGGTGAAGCTCTCGGACGAGGCTGCGAAAACTGGCGCCGATCCGGCGGAACTGAGCGAGATTGTGGGGGCGGTGCGAGCGTCGAAGAATTTGAGGCTGCGCGGGTTGATGACGGTGCCGCCATGGTCGGAAGATGCCGAGTTGTCGCGGCCGTATTTCGCGCGGCTGCGGGAATTGGCGGCGGAGTATGGAGTCGCGGAGCTTTCCATGGGGATGTCGAACGACATGGAAGTCGCGATCGAGGAAGGCGCCACGTGGGTGCGGATCGGCACGGCTTTGTTTGGCAGCAGGAAACCGCTGTTGGGCAAGGGATGAAAGGAAAGCCGTGAAGCTCGGCTATCACGCGCCTCCGCCGGGATCTCCGACTGGCGTTGCCGATTATGCGGAAACGCTGCGGCGGGCGCTGGAGAAGGTTCCCGGAGCGGATCGCGCTGACCTGCACCTCTACCACCTGGGTAACAACCGGCTGCATGCGCGGATTTATGAGCAGGCGATTCAGAAGCCCGGGATCGTGGTGCTGCATGATGCGGTGTTGCAGCATTTTTTGTTGGGGACGCTGACAGGCGAGCAGTACGTCGAGGAGTTCGTCTACAACTATGGCGAGTGGAACCGGCATGTGGGTGAGGAGTTGTGGCATGACCGCGCGGCGTGTGCGGTGGACCCGCGCTATTTCCGGTATCCGATGCTGCGGCGCGCTCTGGAGCGCCAGTTAGCTGTGATCGTGCATAATCCGGGCGCGGCGGCGCTTGCGCGGGAACATGGCGCGCGGGAGGTGCGGATCGTCCCGCATTTTTTCGAACCCGCGGAGCGTCCGGATACGGGGGCGATCGAGCGATTCCGGCAGCGGATTGGAGTAGAACCTGGAGTCTGCCTGTTTGGAATTTTCGGTTATCTGCGGGAGACGAAGCGGGTACTTCCCTGCCTCGGCGTGTTCCGGCGGCTGCGCGCCGTCATGCCGAACACGGCGCTGCTGATTGCGGGCGAGGTCGTTTCGGGCGATCTGCGGAGAATGCTGGCGAATCTCGGGGAGCAGCCGGGCGTACGGCGGATGGGGCATCTTTCGGACGAGGATTTTCGTGTTGCGGCTGCGGCGGTCGATTGCTGCGTGAATCTGCGATATCCGCCCGCAGGGGAAACATCGGGAATTGCCATTCGGCTGATGGGGATTGGGAAGCCTGTGATTCTGACGGAGAGCCTGGAGACTTCGGAGATCCCTGCCGCCGCGGCGCTGCGGGTTCCATCGGGCGCCGACGAGGCCGACATGCTGTTTCGCCAAATGGCGCTGGTGGCCGGATTTCCGGATATCGCGCGGCAGATTGGCAAGGAGGCGGCGCGGTATATCCGGGCGCGCCAGGGGCTGGAAGACGTTGTCGAGCAGTACCGGCAAGTCATTGAATCGGTTAGTGCTCTGGCGATTTGATTGACCTCAGGCCGTCAAGTGCGCTATGTTGCAAGTCATAGCTCTCCTTTAATAAAGGCGCGATAGCCAAGTGGTAAGGCAAGGGTCTGCAAAACCCTTATTCGTCGGTTCGATCCCGACTCGCGCCTCCAATCCTCATCTTCCCCATTACTTTTCAGCAGCCCGCGGGTTCTGCGCTCTACTCATCGGCATTGGACTCGGGCGGTTCGGCTATCCGCCGCTGATTCCGATTGTCATCAAATCCGGTTGGTTCTCGCCGGCTCAGGCTGATTTTCTCGGGGCGTTCGCGCTGGCGGGTTACATCATCGGGGCTAAGCTCGCGGGATTGCTGTCTCACCGGCTGAAGGTGGCGGCGTCGGTTCGGATCGCCATGGTGTCCGTGGTTGTCGGCTTCTTCGTCTGCGCGTGGCCGCCGGGATTTGCGTGGTTCATGTTCTGGCGGCTGGCGGCGGGGACCGCGGGAGGCGTGCTGATGGTGATCGGCGCGCCGCCGGTGCTGGTGACGATCCCGGGGCGGCGAGCTGCCGGTTTCGCCTGAGAAGAGCGAAGGCGGCGGCTTCTCGTGGGTTTTGTTCTGGCTGCTGCTGGCTTACATGAGCAACGCCATCGGCTTCGTTCCCCACACGGTCTTCTGGGTGGATTACATCGCGCGCGGGCTG